>JAISOL010000010.1 GCA_031275645.1 Deltaproteobacteria bacterium | reverse complement strand
AGTTGCCCTGTTTCTGGCGCGGGGGAGTTTTTGGCTTCATCGAAATTCCTGCTCCGTTTCAACCGGGTTTTTACGTCATTTGCTGCATTCCCTGCTGAAAACGATACAGTATTTTTACTCCGTTTTCCATATATTTCATGCCGTTGAATGCTTTTTAAGGGCCGACTACGTAGCCATTGGGGGATTGAAAATTCCCTGCATTGGGTAATGGACATAGTTTTTCGTGATGATGAATGCCGTATCCGTAAGAAACATGCTCCGGCAAATTTTGTCACACTCAAGCATATCACTCATAATATGCTGAAGTCTCTACCAGTAAAAAAGGGTATGCGCGTCAGACGTAAACGTGCCGGATGGGACGATGAATTTTTAGCCTCAGCCTTGGCCGCTGAGGTCTGTTGATTCATTCGATTGCCCTGGCATTCCTGAACTCCCGATTGACCGATTTCTTCTTTTATGTTACGAGTATAGTGCTGTTGTGGCTTCAGGGGCGTCCAGACGCCCATCCTCCGTCTTTGTCCGTAAAACCCGCCGCTTTCGCGCCGGCGGAGTTTTCCTGACAGCGATGGAGGTTTACCTGTAAAAAAGGCTGTGCTTTATGGAATATGTACAACTTGGCCGGGGCGATCAGCGCTTTATTCGGGCGGTGGAGGAAGAGAGCGGGCAAAACGTCGGCAAATGTTACCAGTGCGGCAACTGTACCGCCGGTTGTCCCATGTATTTTACCTACGATTACACGCCCAGCAGACTTATGCGCCTCATCCAGCTGGGCCAGAAAGAAACCGTTCTTTCCTCCAGAGCCATTTGGATGTGCGCCACCTGCGAAGCCTGCACCACCCACTGTCCGAACGACATTGAAGTCGCCCGCGTCCTTGACGTGTGCAGGCATCTGGCCCGCCGTCAGGGCTACAAGGGAGTGCGCAACGTGCGCCTCTTCACCGACGCTTTTCTCCAATCCGTTCGCTGGCACGGGAAATCCCACGAACTTGGCTTAATGGCCGTATATAAACTTTTCTCCCTGCGTTTTTTTGACGATCTGGATCTGGCTCCGGGCATGTTGCGCAAGAAGAAGCTGCCTTTCCTGCCGCACCGGGTCAAAGCTCATGCCGAAGTGGCGGATATTTTCCGCCGCTATGCCGCCCAGTCCCAGAGCGGCGAAACCGGGAGAGAAATCGGGGAGAAAAAAGCATGAGCCAAAAAAACAGCTACGCTTATTATCCGGGCTGTTCCGCCGCGGGCACCTCCAGGGAGTACGACATTTCCACCCGCGCTCTGTGCGCCGCCCTCGGGCTCAGGCTCGTGGACGTGCCGGACTGGAACTGCTGCGGTTCCACTCCGGCGCACACCGTGGATCACGCCCTCTCCGCCGCCCTCTCCGCGCGTAATCTGGCCCAGTCCGAAGCTCTGGGTCTGGATCGCCTGATAACTCCCTGTCCCAGTTGTCTCAAAAACGTGCATAACGCCATAGAACACATGCAGGACCAGCATTTCAGGGAAAAGGTCGACAAACTGACCCTGCGCCCGCTTAGGCGCAACCACAGGGTTCTTTCCGTCCTGCAGGTCATTCTGGAAGACGTCACCCCGGCCGGCCTCGCCAACATGGTCAGAAAGCCCCTGACCAATCTCAAGCTGGTAGCCTATTACGGCTGCCTCCTGACCCGGCCCGGCCGTTCCATGCGTTTTGACGACGAGGAAAACCCCACTTCCATTGATCGCCTGCTGGAGGCCGTCGGAGCCACCATGCTGCCCTTCCCTTTCAAGATGGAGTGCTGCGGCGGTTCCTTCGGCATCCCGCGCGGCGACGTGGTGGCCCGCCTGGGAGGGCGAATCCTTTCCCTGGCCGCTTCCACCGGCGCGGATGCCGTGGTGGTGGCCTGCCCGCTCTGCCAGATGAATCTGGATACGCGGCAGAGGCAGATCAATGCCGCCGGAGGCACAAACATACGTCTGCCGGTATTTTATTACACCCAGCTTCTGGGTCTGGCTCTGGGGCTTGAGGAAGAAAAGCTTTGCTTCGATCAGCTGGAGGTGGATCCCGGGCCCGTTTTAAGCAGGATAGGCCAAGCGGCGGCAGAGGAGGCCACGGCATGAGAATAGGCGTATTTATCTGTCATTGCGGCAGCAATATTGCCGCCACCGTGGATGTGAAAAAAGTGGCCGAAGCGGCCTGGGGCATGAACGACGTGGTCTACTCCACAGACTCCATGTACACCTGCTCGGAGCCGGGGCAGCAGGCCATAGAGGAGGCCATCCGGGAGCACAAGCTCCACGGCGTGGTGGTGGCTTCCTGTTCCCCGCGCATGCACGAGCCTACCTTCCGCCGTACGGTGGAGAGAGCCGGCCTGAACCGTTACATGTTTGAAATGGCCAACATCCGCGAACATGTTTCCTGGATTGGGCGGGACAAGGCCCTCAACACGCTCAAGGCCACTGAACTGGTGCGCATGGCCGTGGAAAAGCTGCGTCTCAACCGGGTGCTCACCCCCAAAAAGATCCCGGCCACGCGCAAGGTGCTGGTAATAGGCGGAGGAGTGGCCGGCATACAGGCTTCTCTGGACTGCGCCGATGCCGGACTGGAAGTTGTGCTGGTGGAGCGCGAACCCTCCATAGGCGGAAAGATGTCCAAGCTGGACAAGACTTTTCCCACCGTGGACTGTTCCAGTTGCATTCTCGGTCCGCGCATGGTGGATGTGGCCCAGCATGAGCGCATCACGCTTTACGCCTATTCGGAAATAGACTCCGTGAGCGGCTATGTGGGAAACTTCGAGGTGAACATACGCAAAAAGGCCAGCTACGTGGATTGGGAAAAATGCACCGGTTGCGGCGCCTGCACGGAAAAATGTCCCAGCAGAAAAACCTTTGACAGGTTCAATGAAGGCCTGGGCGCCACCACGGCAATCAACATCCCCTTCCCCCAGGCCATACCCAAAAAAGCCACGATTACGGCCGGGGCCTGCCGGCAGTTCCAGGGCAAAAAATGCGGCGTCTGCGCCAAGTTCTGCCCCACCGGGGCGATCAACCATGAGCAGAAGGATGAAATCGTCACGGTCAAGGTCGGGGCCATTGTGGCCGCCACCGGCTACGATCTCACGGATTGGACCGTTTACGGAGAATACGGGGCCGGGCGCTACCCAGATGTGATCACCTCCCTGCAATACGAGCGCATGCTTTCCGCCTCCGGCCCCTACGGCGGGCATATCAAACGCCCCTCCAACGGGGAGGAGCCCAAAAGCATAGTCTTCATCCAGTGCGTGGGTTCGCGCGATCCCTCCATAGGCCGGCCCTACTGCTCCGGCTTCTGCTGCATGTATACGGCCAAGCAGGCGATCATGACCAAGGATCATATTCCTGATTCCCGGAGCTACGTCTTTTATATGGATATACGCTCCCCGGGCAAGGGCTATGACGAGTTCACCCGCCGGGCTCAGGAGGAATACGGCGCGCAGTATGTGCGCGGGCGCGTCTCCCAGGTCTATCCCCGCGGCGACAAAATGGTGGTGCGCGGCGCCGACACCCTGCTGGGCCTGCCGGTGGAAGTGGAAGCGGATCTTGTGGTGCTGGCCGTGGGCGGCGAAGCTTCCCGCGACGCTCCCAAACTGGCCGAAAAACTGCGCATCTCCTATGACGGCTTCGGCTTCTTCATGGAAGGGCATCCCAAGCTCAAGCCTGTGGAAACCAATACCGCCGGAGTCTTTCTGGCCGGTTCCTGCCAGGGGCTCAAGGATATTCCCTCTTCCGTAAGCCAGGGCAGCGCCGCCGCCGCCAAGGTCATGGCCCTGCTTTCGCGCGATATGCTGGAAAGCGACCCCCAGACCGCCCTGGTGGATATCAAGCGCTGCATCGGCTGTTCCAAATGCGTCAAAGTCTGCCCCTTCGGAGCCATAAGGGAGCAGGATTTGCGCGGCCAGATCAAAGCGGAGGTTCTGGAAGCCGTGTGCCAGGGGTGCGGCTTGTGCAACGCCACCTGTCCGCAGGGAGCGATCCAGCTTTCCCACGCCACGGATAACCAGATTCTCGCCGAAGTGGAGGCCTTGCTATGTCAGATGTAACCCGCGAGCCGGCCGGAACGGGCCGGGAACTGCGCCTGGTGGGATTTTTATGCAACTGGTGCTCTTACGGCGGCGCCGATACCGCCGGAGTGGGCCGTTTCATCCAGCCCACGGATCTGCGGATTGTGCGTCTCCCCTGCTCCGGCCGGGTCAACCCCCTGTTCATTGCCAAAACCCTGCTTTACGGCGCGGACGGAGTGCTGGTTTCAGGCTGCCACCCGCGGGACTGCCATTACGCGGAAGGCAACTTCTACGCCCGGCGCAGACTGGAAGTGTTCCGGCATCTGCTGCCCACTCTGGGCATAGACCCGCGCCGCTTTGAATACACCTGGGTTTCAGCCTCCGAGGGGCAGCGCTGGCAACAGGTGGTAAGCAAATTCACGGAACAGATCCACAGCCTGGGCCCGGCTCCGCGCCTGCCTGGAGCGCCGGAACTGGAGTGGATGCAAAGCGGCGTCAACCCGGCATAAAAGTCCGCGCCAACGAGGAGAAAAACTTGGCCACGCAAGAAGAATTGAAAAAGATTATTCTCGACGTCCTGCCGGATGTGGACTGTGTCATAGGCTGGGGCCCCGGTCCTGAACCCCTGTGCGCCTCGCCTTATTTCATGCGTAATCCCGAAGACGTGGATTACCTCCTGGCAGGTCCGGCATCCGTGCATAATCCGGCCCTGTTTCTGCCCGAATACAAAGGGAGGAAAACAGGCGTCGTCGTCAAGGGCTGCGATTCCCGCTCCGTGGTGCAGCTCATCAGCGAAAATCTGATCCGGCGCGAGGATGTGGTCATCATCGGCTTCCCTTGCGCCGGAGTGGTTGACGCCTCCAAAATAGCGGCCAAACTCGGCCCTTACGGAGAGCCAGGAGAAACGGAAAGGGCGATCTTTGACAAGGATGCCCTGAACTTGAGCCTGGGTGGAAAGGAATTGTCCATACCCCTGTCCGAAATTCTGGCCGACAAGTGTTCCCGATGCAAGCATCCCGGAGCCGTGATTTCGGATTATTTCGCCGGCGAGGCCGCGGATGCGCTTCAGGTCAAAGATGACTTCACGGATTTGGCCGGGCTGGAGTCCCTGCCTCTGGAAGAGCGCTTCCGCTTCTGGGAAAAGGAAATGTCCCGCTGCATCCGCTGTTACGCCTGCCGCAATGCCTGTCCCCTGTGCGTATGCCGGGATCACTGCGTGGCCTCCAGCCGAGAACCGCACTGGCTTGCCCAGGCCAACGGAGTGCGCGACAATCTGATGTTCCAGGTGATTCACGCCACCCATCTGGCCGGGCGTTGTACCGGTTGCGGCGAATGCCAGAGAGCCTGTCCCGTGCATATCCCCGTTCTGCTGCTCAAACGGAGTCTGGGGAGGGCGGTGGAGCAGCTTTTCGGACACCATGCCGGTCTGGATCCCGAATCCAGGCCGCCCTTGCTCACCTTCCAGATGGAAGAAACCAATATCAAGGAGAGGGAGTGGTAATGGAAGCGTCCAGCAAATTCATCGCCCGCACCGCGTTGGCCGGCTGGCTGGGCGAACTCTCCGCCCGCTTCCGGGTCTGGGCGCCGCGCCGCGAAGGCCGGGCCGTGCTCTACAGGCCCTTCGACCCCCAGGCGCCGGAGGATAACCTGCCGGAATTGGACAAAAAACCCACGGAATCGGCCAAGCACATAATTTTCCCCCGTTCCGAACCTCTGATCAACTTCCGGCGCAAACGGGATCCGGAGCATCCGGGGCAATTCCTTCTGGACCTGCGGGTGCCGGAAGCGCCGGGCCCCAGCCTGATTTTCGGACTCCCGCCCTGTGACGCCAGAGGATTCATGGTCTTTGACCCGGTTTACAACGGCTCGGGCACCGACGGCCAGGCAAGGGATATTTACTATCTGCGCCGTCGCGCCGCCGCCCTGCTCATAGTCCGCTCCTGCTCCAGAACGCTCTCCACCTGCTTCTGCAACTGGGTGGGAGGAGCCCCGGATTCCGCCGAAGGAGCTGATATCCTGGCTTCCGAGGCAGAGGACGGCTTTCTGCTTGAGCCGGTCAGTTCCGAAGGAGCGGCGGCTCTGGATTCCGGGCTGCTCGTCCCGGCGGATGAAAACAGGCTGAAGGCCGCTCAAGCCGCGCGGGACGAGGCAAAAAAGACGCTCAAGCCCGCCCCGGACATCTCCGGCGCGGGAAAGGCCCTGCTGGAGCGCTTTGAGGACGCCGCTTTCTGGAAGGGAGAAGCGGCGCATTGTCTCTCCTGCGGCATCTGTACTTTCCTCTGCCCCACCTGCTATTGCTTCAACGTCACAGACGAAACCGCCGGAGCCAACGGGGTGCGTCTGCGCAGTTGGGACGCCTGCATGACCCCCCTCTTCACTCTGGAGGCCAGCGGCCACAATCCGCGCCAGGATAAGGCCGCACGCCTGAAAAACCGGATCGGGCACAAGTTTTCCTATTATCCGGAACTGCACGAGGCCCGTTTTGCCTGCGTGGGCTGCGGGCGCTGCATCAAAAGCTGCCCTTCCGGCGTGGACATACGCCGCATCGTCACCGATTCCGTCGGCCTGACGCAATCCCCCAAGCCCAAGGCGGCCCCCCGGAACATCCCCGGCGGCAAGGAGTAAAGCCATGCCTGAACTTGCGCTGAAACCCGCTTTTAATCCTTCCACGCCCAACCCCTATCTGCCCCAGGTGGCAACGGTGCTGGAAGTTATTCAGGAAACGCACAACATCAGGAGTTTCCGCGTCCGCCTGGATGACGAGCAGGCCTGGGCTTCCTTCAGCTTTGAGCCCGGACAGCTCGGGCAGCTCTCTCTCTTCGGAGTGGGCGAAGCCACCTTTGTGATCAATTCTCCTCCCACCTGCAAGGCCTACCTGCAATTCAGCGTGATGCGCGCCGGAGAAGTGACCACAGCCCTGCACGGCCTGCAAGCCGGCGACAAGATCGGCCTGCGCGCGCCTTTGGGCAATTCTTTCCCTTACAATGATCTCAAGGGCAAAAATGTAATTTTCATCGGCGGCGGCATAGGCATGGCGCCCATGCGCACCCTGCTCCTCTATATGCTGGACAACCGCCGGGATTACGGAGATATAAGCCTTCTCTACGGAGCCAGAACCCCCCAGGATCTCTCCTTCGCCTATGACCGCGCGGACTGGCTCGGCCGCGAGGACATGCGCACGGTTCTGACCATAGACGCCCCCGCGGAAGGGTGGGAGCACAAGGTCGGGCTCATACCCAATGTGCTCACGGAAATGGCCCCCTCCCCGGAAAACGCCGTGGCCGTCACCTGCGGGCCTCCCATCATGATCAAGTTCACTCTGCAGGCTCTGGGCAAACTGGGCTTCAAGCCGGAGCAGATCCTCACCACGCTGGAAAAACGCATGAAATGCGGCATAGGCATTTGCGGACGTTGCAACATCGGAGAAAAATATGTATGCATTGACGGGCCGGTATTCACTTACGCCCAATTGCAAACCATGGTCAACGAACTGTAAATCTCCGTGCGAATCATAAATCTGAAAAAGTTGCGTCCATGCACATAGAATGCCCGGAATGCGGGTTTTCCCGAAAGATAGCCGATGCGGCCGTGCCGGAAGGTTCTTCTTTGGCCACTTGCCCCAAATGCGGCTTCCGTTTCCGTTTCCGAGAAGAGGAGGCAGCCGCGCCCGACGGCGGAAACAGCCGGAAACGCTCGGGGGAGAAAAAAGGAGCCGCTTCCGCGGAAGGCGCGGCTTCAGGAGGCAGACGCGGGAACGGCGGAATCCCCCTGCTTTCCCCCAAGGGCAGCGTCCCCTGGGAATATCCCGACGCCTTCATGCGTCCGGACGGATTTATCCACACCCTCAAATTGCTTGCCACCCAACCCTGGCAATTCTTTGGCGGCATAAATCCGGCAAGCTCCATCATTCCTTCCTGGATCATGCTGCTCCTGAGCAATATCCCCTTCATAGGGCTTTCCATCTTTCAACTGCGCAATCTTGAATTCACTCTTCCCGAGACACAGGAAAAAATAACTCTGCTCAGTTCCGGAGCCCTGCCGGAGATGATCGCCATCCCCCTGATCATCATTACCATCTACCAATTCATAAGCAGCGCCATTATATACGGCGTTCTGAGCCTGATACATCCGAAGCCGGGCTCAGCTTTCCGTACCGTCTTCAAGACCATAGCCTACTCCAGAATTCCCATGCTGCTTGCGATTGTGCCGGCTGTGGGAACGATTTTCGCCTGGATGTCCTCCCTGGCGCTGCTTTTCATAGGCATACGTCACGCCTGCGGCCTGACCTGGACGAAAACCGTCTTAACCCTGTTGCCTTTTCTGCTGCTTAACCTGCTTGCGGGCACGCTGATCCTCAGAGTCATGCTGAGTTCCATGCGCGTCCTGCCGCTGTAGGACGTTTTGGGGTCTCACATGACGGACGAATTTCCTGAATACCGGGGGCAACTGGAATACCATTGTCTGGACTGCGGCAAACTTTCCGGTATTGATTCCCTTCTGTACACCTGCCCGGAATGTTCCGGCACCCTGCTCCTGCGCGATAAAAATTTTGACGCGCTTAAAAAATTGAGCGGGGCGCAATGGCGGGACATCTTTGACCGGCGGGCCGCCGAAAAAAGCATTCTCGGCCGGGGAATCTTCCGTTTTTACGAACTCATGGCCCCGGTGCTGGAAAAGGAAGACCTGCTTTACCTGGGCGAGGGAAATACTCCGGAGGTGGAAGCGGGGAAGGAACTGAGCGAGGCCGTGGGTCTGCGCTTCGCCTATAAAAACGACGGACAGAACCCCAGCGCTTCTTTCAAGGATCGCGGCATGGCCTGTGCCTTCAGCTATCTGAAATCCCTGGCGCGCGCCAAGGGCTGGGACGAGGTGCTGACCATCTGCGCCTCTACCGGCGACACCTCGGCGGCGGCGGCCCTTTACGCCTCCTATGTGGGCCCCCCTCTCCGCTCCGTCGTTCTGCTCCCCCAAGGCAAGGTAACCGCGCAACAGCTTGCCCAGCCTCTCGGGAGCGGAGCCACGGTCATCGAACTGCCAGGAGTTTTCGACGACTGCATGAAGGTGGTGGAATATCTCTCCAAACACTACCGCGTAGCCCTGCTTAACTCCAAAAACGCCTGGCGCATTCTCGGCCAGGAATCCTGCGCTTATGAAATAGCCCAGTGGCACGACTGGCGTATGCGAGGCCTGTGCGTATTTGTTCCCATAGGCAACGCCGGCAACATAACCGCCGTGCTGAACGGATTCCTGAAGCTGCACGCTCTGGGGATCATCGAGCATCTGCCGCGTATTTTCGGGGTGCAGTCCGCCCATGCCGACCCTGTATACCGCTATTACCGCTCTGAGAAGACCGCCGTATTCGCTCCGGTGCGGGTGCGGGCCAGCGTGGCCCAAGCCGCCATGATCGGCAATCCGGTGTCTTTTCCGCGCGTGCGCGTCCTGGCGGAGCGTTACCGCCGTCTGGCCGGGGAGAAAAGCTTCCAGGTAATCCAGGTTAGCGAGCAGGCCATAATGGACAGCATGCTGCAAGCCAACCGCCACGGACATATCGCCTGCACCCAGGGAGGAGAAAGCCTGGCCGGGCTCAAGGCCGCTCTGGCCCTGAAGCTGATTTCCCGCAGCGAATACGCGATCCTGGACTCCACAGCCCATATGCTCAAATTCGCCGATTTTCAAAACAGATACTTTATGGATGCCTTCGATCCGGAATATGAGGTTAAAGCGGAGCAAAGACTGGTCAATGCCCCTCTTTCCCTGTTTTCCCAATCCCAAAAAGAGACCTGGAGTGAAGAAGAATACATAAAAATTGCCGGCCGGGGTATTGCCGGACAGCTTGGACTGCGCGAGCGTTAAAAGCTGGACGGCGGTCTTGCAGGCCGCGAAAAGCGCGGCGCAAACGCAAACCGCTGTAAAATGCCACAGGAAAATAAATGGCCGACATTGTTCTGATGCAGCAGCTTCTGCTCAAGTACGGGTATCTGGTGATTCTGGGCTGGACCTTTCTGGAAGGCGAAACCATAGTCATCATAGCCGGTTTTCTGGCGCAGAAAGATCTGCTCAATCCCTGGCTGATTGCCTTGTGCGCCTTTGCGGGCAGCTTCTGCAGCGACCAGGTAATGTTTGCCCTGGGAAAATACAAGGGCCGGAATATACTGCGCCGCTTCAAAAACCTGGAGAAAAAATCTGAAAAGGTGCGCAGGATCATGCTCAAATATGAAATCCCGCTAATCCTGGGGTTTCGTTTTGTTTACGGGGTGCGCAACATTACGCCCGTATTGCTGGGCGTGAGCGGCGTAAGCCATTTGAAATTTTTTCTGCTGAACATGCTGGGAGCGAGCGTCTGGGCCTTGTGCTTCACTTTCGGAGGCTATTATTTTGGACACCTTTTTTCCAAGTACACCAAAAACATAGCCCATGCCGAAGCCTGGCTCATCGGCTTTATCCTCTGTGTCGTCCTTGTTTTTTTCCTGTTGCGGCGTTTCCGCCATCACCGGGAAGTTACCCACGCCCTGCGGGTGTCCAAAATATCCATTCCCGGAGAAAAGACTTCCCAAGAGCAGGAAGCGGCCGAGTCCGCGCTGAAGGCGGACTCTCAAAGCGATGCCCATGCCGGAGCGGCGGAATCGGCCGAAACGACTACTCCCGAAAAATCGCAGTAGCGGCTCAATTCTGGAATCGGATCCCCCCGCGCCCCCAAAAAAATAATTAAAAAATCATCTGGAGGAAATATGCAACTGGCTGAATTCGCCCTTGGCCCCCTGGAAACAAATTCTTTTCTGCTGCACGACGAGCAGCGGGCCGTCTGCATCGACGTCGGCGGAGACCCGGACGAAGTTCTGGCTTATCTCTCCCGGAACAAACTCACCCTCACCCACATCCTGATTACCCATCTGCACTTTGACCACGTGCTGGGAGCGGCCTCCCTGCAAAAGGCCACCCAGGCGACTCTCTACTGCAACCACCGTGATCTCCCCATGCTGGAGAGGCAAAATTACGGCGGCATGTTCCCGCCTATTACTCCCTTTTCTTACAGCGATCTGGATGAGGGGCCTCTCCCCCTGCCCGTCGCGGAATGCTCCGTGCTGGCCACTCCGGGGCACTCTCCGGGAAGTCTTTCCTATTATTTCGCGGAAGCCGGAGTGCTTTTCGACGGAGACGTGCTTTTCCGCCAATCCATCGGACGCACGGATTTTTATGAGGGCGACTTCAGAACCCTGGCCGAATCCATAAGGAATAAAATTTATACCCTGCCTGATTCCACCCGGGTCTGTCCCGGACACGGCCCCTCGACCTCGGTGCGCGCGGAAAAAATCTCCAATCCCTTTGTTCCCGGTCTGTGAAGTTCCGGCCTTTATGTCCGCGCCCCCTTTTCTGCTTTCGGCCAGCCCGCGGGAAGGAAATACCCTGGCGGCCTCAAAAATTTTTCGCGCGGCCTTCAACAGACAGGCCGCCGAAAACGGGTCCGAGCTTCCCAGGTTGCGCATGATCCTGCTGCGCGACTGCCGCATTCTGCCCTGTATCGCCTGCGGCGCCTGTGAGCGCTCCGGAGCTCCCTGCCCTCAGGCGGACGGAGAAGACGGCACGGCCCTCTTCCGCTATTTCCTGGAAGCCCCCATCCTGGCGCTGGCCGCGCCCATTTACTTTTATCATCTGCCCTCAACCCTGAAAGCCCTGCTGGATCGCTGCCAGTTCTACTACCGCGCCAGGGAAAGAGGAGAACTCCGCACAGCGCCGCGCAAGGCTTTCATCATGCTCCTGGCCGCGCGGGAAAGAGGAGAGCGGCTTTTTCAGGGGAGCCTTCTCACTCTGAAACTGGCCCTGGCTCCCTTTAACTTCAATCTGGCCGCCCCCCTCCTCCTGCGCGGACTGAACGGCCCCAGGGATCTTGCCCGCCGGGAGGACCTGCGGAAAGCCCTGATCGAATACGGAAGCGCCGCCGCCAGATGCGCGGACGGAACCTGAACCTCCGGCTCGGAATCATGCAGGCGTCTTCAGCAAAAGGACATATTCCCATGCCGGAAGTGTTGGTAAAACTCGGCCTGGCGCTGGCGGAAAGGCGCTGCCGTCTCTGCCTCAACCCCTATCCCCGCCCGGCGGCGGCGGAAACTCCGGAAATCCGAAAAGCCTGGAATTGCGGAATATGCCCTTCCTGTCTGTCCGGGCTGCCCCGGCACTCATCCGGATTCTGCCCCCGCTGCGGGGAAATCTTCGCCTCTCCCTTTGTGGAGGAACTCTGCCCGGCCTGCCTGCGTAAAGAACTGCCCTGGGGCAGGATATATTTTCACGCCGCCTATAGCGGACTACTGCGACAACTTATTCTGCGGATCAAATTCCAGGGGAACCTGATCCTGGCCGAGGCTCTGGGAACATTGCTGGCGGAACACCCGGATCTGCTGCTCCGGCAAAAGGATTACGACTGCCTTGTCCCCATTTCCCTGCATCCGGAACGTCTGGCGCAACGCGGCTTCAATCAGGCTCTGGAAATAGCCCGCCCGGTTTCCGCCGGACTGCGCCTCCCCCTGCGCCCCGAAATGTTGCGACGCGTACTGCGCACCCGGCAACAAAGCGGCCTGACCCGCAAGGAACGCGCGAAAAACATGCGGAACGCCTTTGCCGTCCCGGGAATGAAAGCCCGCGGCCTGCGCATTCTGCTCCTGGACGATATCCTGACCACGGGTTCAACCATGTACGCGGCTGCCTCCAGCCTGTTCCGGGCCGGAGCGGAAGCCGTGGACATAGTCGTTCTGGCCCGTACCCCGGGCAGGAACATGTGCCTGGAATTATGATGCTATCTGCCCTCTTCCGAAGAGCCGGCGGCAGGGGCGGCAGCGGGAGAAGCGGCCGGTTCTTCCGTCCTGAGAGCGGCGAAATCAATGGGCCGCTGATCCATCATGGCCACTACCTCCGAGGTGATGTCGGAAGCCGGAGCGGCGGCTATGGCCATCTGCGTGGGCAGGACAAGCTCGAAATTGCGGGAAGCCCTGTATTCTTCCACCACTTGGGAAAAAAGAGTGTTTATGCTCCCGGCCATTTTCTGCTGATCCTGCTCAAACTGCCGTTCCAGACGGCTGAATTCGCTTTGCAGCCGCGCCTCCAATTCCTTGTCCTCGGGCCTGTCGGCCAGCTCCTTCTGCATATCCAGCATGCGCTCGTTCATCCTGGCCCGTAAATCCCCTATAAAAGCCACGCCGTCCTGAGCCACCTTGCTGCTCTGAAAAACCCTTTCGCCATCCACCAGGGCGATGCGCACGGCACCGCCTTTGCCGCCCCCGTCGCACCCCGCCAGGGCAAAGCACCCCAGCAGAGCTAAAATTGCCGAAAACCGCGCCATTATGTCACTCCAGTTTGATTTTTACCGGACGATTCCGCAAAATGCGCCGTCCGCGTCCTGAACCGGAAGTGTTATATAGGGAAGTCCTCCGCAAGACAAGGCGGAAAGGCGGTTGATCTTCTCCATAAATGCGACTAAACCCTGACAAAAGCACTCGCAAAGGAACAGCAGGACATGACGTCTTCCGCAGAGAACGAGCATATTTACAGCAACGGCAACATTTACACGCTGGATCCCGCTCTTCCCAAAGCTTCCGTCCTGGGAGTGAGGGGACAGGATTTAATTTATGTGGGAAACAAACGCGACGAGGCTGCCGCTCTTCTCTCTCCCCGGGCCGAAAACACCGATCTCCGGGGGCGGGCTGTAATCCCCGGTCTGATTGACGGGCACGCCCATCTGGTGAGCGAGGGGCTGAAGCTGGCGGGGCTGGATCTATTTTTTAAATCCAAGAAGGAAATTCTGGATATGGTCCACGCCGAAGCCGGCAGGCTCCCCCCAGGGCAATGGATCACCGGGCATGGCTGGAACCAGGTGGAATGGGGGCAGTCAGGCTGGCCGGACAAGGAGGAACTTGACGCCGCCGCCCCCGACCACCCCGTGGTTCTGGATCGCCTGGACAAACATTCGCTCTGGGCGAATTCCCTGGCTTTACAGGCTGCGGGCCTGAACGGAAAAAGCCCGTCCCCCGAGGGAGGAGAAATTCTGAAAAACTCCAGGGGGGAACTCCAGGGGATACTTGTGGGCACGGCCACGCTCCGGATGCGGAAAGCCATCCCGCCTGTGGACGAGACCGGACGGCACCGGGCTCTGCTGCGTGCCCAGGCGGAATTTCTGGGATACGGGGTGACTTCGCTCATGGACGCCGCCAGTTCCCTGCAGGATCTGGCGATCCTGAGGCGGGCCTACGCCGGGGGAGAGTTGAAGCTGCGTATACGGGCCATGCTTCTCGCCCACGGCGGCCAGGATGCGGAATACCTGGACGGCGGGGGTAAAGCCGTGCGCGGATTGTATCAGGAGCGCCTGTCCATTGATGGAATCAAAATCCTGGCCGACGGTTCCCTGGGTTCGCGCAGCGCCCTGCTGCTGGATGATTACGCGGACCGTCCGGGACATCGCGGGAACAGCTTCTGCGCGGAAGCCGAACTGCTCGAAACCATGCGGAGGGCCAGAAAACACGGCTTTACCCTGGCGGTCCACGCCATAGGCGATGCGGCGGTGCGCCTGACTCTGGACAGCATGGAGCGCGTTCTCGGGCCGAAACCCGGCGATCACCGCTGGCGCATGGAGCATATGCAGATTGTGGCGGAGGAAGATCTGAAGCGCCTCCTCGCGCTGGGGGTTGTGCCTTCCATCCAGACCGTGGGGCTCATGTCGGATCTGGATATGGCGGAAGAGCGCCTGGGGCCGCTTGCAATCAAAAAGGCCTACGCCTGGCGCGAGCTTCTGAAACAGGGAGGAAGGCCGGTCAACGGATCGGACTGCCCTGTACAAAGCCCCAACCCTTTCCTGGGAATATACGCGGCCGTGGCCCGCAAAAACCGTCAAGGGCGCCCGGAGCGGGGATGGTACCCGGAGCACGGATTCACGCGGGAAGAAGCCCTGAAATCCTATACCTCCTGGGCGGCCTGGTCGGAATTTTCCGAAAGACGCAAAGGAACCCTGAGCTCCGGGAAACTGGCCGACTTCGCGGTTCTGGATCAGGATCTCTTCACCTGCTCCGAAGATGCGCTTAAAGACATCCGCGTCGTTATGACGGTTCTGGGCGGACAGCGTTTTGTAAGGGAAGAGCCGTGATCAGGCGCGAAAATATCCGGGCGTGAAAAAGCGCAGACGCAGGGCATTGCTGACCACGGACACGGAGCTCAGGGCCATGGCTCCTCCGGCCAGCATGGGGGAAAGAACCGGCCCTCCCCAGATATGCAGAAAACCGGCGGCCACCGGAAGGGCCAACACATTGTAGGCAAAGGCCCAGAAAAGATTCTGCCTGATATTGCGCATGGCGGCCCGGCTGAGTTCCAGAGCCGCGACCAGGCCCTTAAGCCCCCCGCGCATCAGCACCACATCGCCGGCTTCCACCGCCGCGTCGATGCCGCTGCTCAAGGCAAAGCCCACATCCGCCAGAGCAAGGGCCGGAGCATCGTTCACCCCGTCGCCGACCATGCCGGTTTTGAAGCCGCTCTTCTGTAATTCGACAATTTTACCGGCCTTGTCCTCCGGCAAAACCCCGGCCAGCACTTCATCCACTTCCAATTGAGAAGCCACGGCCAAGGCGGTTTTAGCATTGTCTCCGGTGAGCATGAGCACACGCAGACCGAGAGCCTTCAAAGCGCGCACCGTTTCCAGGCTCTCCGGCCTGGGCGAATCGGCCACCGCCAGCAGACCCAGTGGAGAACCCCCACGCCGCAGGACAAGCGGAGTCTTGCCCTGCCCCGCCGCCTTCTCCAGCTCGCGGGCCAGCGGGGAGAAAGACGCCGCCTCTCCCTCCTCTGCCGGGAAAAAGTTCCCCAGCAGAAAACGCTTTTCCTCTCCGGCGGGGCCGGTCGGAATGTCCGCTTCCACCCCCCTGCCGGGCAAAGCCAGAAAATTACGCGCGGGCAAGAGCTTCAGGCGACGCGCTTCCGCCTCTTCCAGAACAGCCCCGGCCAGAGGATGTTCTGAAAAGGATTCCAGAGAAGCCGCGAGCCGCAGGATTTCCTCCTCGCTCACCTCCGGCTCCAAGGCCACGATATCCGTGACCTTCGGTTTCCCCAGGGTCAGGGTGCCTGTTTTATCCATGACCATGACCCGGAGGGCGGCGGCCTTTTCCAAAACCTCGCCGCCCTTGATCAGCAGGCCCAACTGAGCGCCGCGCCCGGAAGCTGCCATAATGGAGGCGGGCGTGGCCAGCCCCATGGCGCAGGGACAGGCTATGACCATGACCGAGACAAAAATGCGCAGGGCGAAAGATGCCTCCGCCCCGAAAGCCAGCCAGGCCAGACTGGAGGAAAGAGCCAGAATCATCACCGCCGGCACAAAATACAGGCTGATCCGGTCGGCCAGATTGGAAATCGGAGCCTTGGACCCCTGGGCGGCTTCCACCAGGCCGATGATGCGCGCCAGAGTCATGTCCGCGCCCACCCGCTCCGCGCGCAAGGCAAAGGCGCCCTGCAGATTCAGGGAGCCGCCGACCACATTATCCCCCACGCCCTTGTCCACAGGCATACTCTCCCCGGTGAGCATGGATTCATCCAGGCTGGAGGACCCTTCGCAAATCACTCCGTCCACCGGCAGCCTGTCTCCGGGCCGCACCAGCAAGACATCGCCGGCCTTGATCCGGGAGGCGGCAATCTCCTCCCTGGGGCCGTCCAGACAACCGGCTGCAAGCAGGGTGGCCCGCGCCGGAACCAGATCCAGCAATCCCTTTATGGCCGCCGAAGCGCGGACTCGGGCGCGCAATTCCAGATATTTGCCCAGGGAAATAAGAGCAAGAAGCACAGCCGCGGATTCATAGTACAGGTCCATAGCCAGGTGCATGGACGGCACGCCGGAAGCGCTCCGGAGAGAGGCCAGGGCAATTTCCGCGGTGTTCCACAGGCTGTAAAGAAAAGCCGCTCCCGTCCCCAGAGCCACCAGGGAATCCATGTTCGGCGCGCGACGAACCAGAGCCGGCAGCCCGGTAAAATAAAAGCGTCTCCCGGCATAGAGAACCGGGAGACATAAAAAAAGCTGGCTCAGAGCAAAACGCAGGGGATGAACGTGAGGATTGAGAACTTCCGGCAGGGGCAGACCCAGCATTTCGCTCATGGCCAGGACAAGCAGAAGCAGGGAAAAAAACAGGGCGAAACAGGTCTCGCGCAGGCGCCCGGCCAGTTCGGCCTGCTGCCGCTCCATCTTCCGCTCCCAACGGATCTCGGCGTCGCTTATGTTCCTGTCGTCCCCCCGGCCGATCCAGGAGGCTCCGAAGCCCAGAGAATCTATGCTCTCAATGATGCCCGCGCGCAGGCGCCCGGCGTCCGCTTCCGGAACAAGCTCAACCAGAGCTTTTTCCGCCGCCAGATTCACCGTCGCCCGGCTTACCCCCTCCAGAGAGGAAAGCGCTCTTTCAATACGGCTGGAACAGGAGGCGCAGTGCATCCCGGTGATCTCAAACTCCAGCGGCATTCAGTCCGCCACAATAAAATTATGTTCGAACTCTCCCTTCAAAGATTCGGATTCTCCCTCGGCCTGCGCCAAATTTCCGTAAGGCCCCACCTGCACGCGCCAGAACTTGATATTGGGAGCGTAGACCGAACGGGCGGAATAGCCCCTGGCGTTCATCTTCTGCACCAGATTCGCGGCATTGGATTCCACGCTGAAAGCTCCCACCTGGACGTAAAACTGCCCGGAGAAGAGTCCCCGGTTCATCCCCTCCACCGCGCCCACAGTGGTCAGACGCACCAGGGTCGTGCCCGTGTCCAGCATATCCAACTGCTGGGCCGCGCTGAAGCTGAGATCAATGATCCGGTTGTCCACAAACGGCCCCCGGTCGTTTATGCGCACCACCACACTCTTGTTGTTCCGCAGGTTGGTGACCATGACCATTGTGCCGAAAGGCAGCACCTTGTGCGCGGCCGTCATGCCGTACATATCATAACGCTCGCCGCTGGAGGTCTGTTTGCCGTGAAAATCCTTGCCGTACCAGGAGGCTATCCCTTCTTCGGCGAATCCTTCCGCTCTGGCGCCGGATATGGGTTCATAAGTCCTGCCCATAACCGTATACGGCCTTGAGCCGCGCTGGGATGTATCCGCGGGGGGAGCCTCCGCCTGCGGGGCCGTTCCCCCGGCGCCGCCATATTGAGGAGCGGAGCCGCCTCCGGGAGAAATGGTTTCCTTGCCGCAACCGAACATAAACAACAAAGCCGCGCCCGCGGCCAAAACAAGCAGAAAGCGCCCCAAAGCGCAGAATTTTGACGGGTAGGTTCCGCACATCGCAAGCTCCTTGGATTGTGCGTAAAGCATACGCAAGCGCGTCGGCAACCGCAAGCGCAAAACCCGCCTCCGGAGTTTTTATTTTGCCTGCGGCCTCAGCAGCCCCTGCTGTGCGCGGGCAGGGTGACGGTCACCGAAAGCCCCGGCAGGGCGTTCTCGGCTTCTATGCTCCCGCCGTGGCGGAGAGCGGCCTCCCTGGCTATGGCCAGCCCCAGCCCGGCCCCGCCGCTGGAACGCGCCCGGGATCTGTCCACCCTGTAGAAAGCCCGGAAAATATCTTTCAGTTGATCTTCCGGAACCCCCGGCCCGTAATCGCGTATGTTGACCGTGATTTTTCCTCTGTTCAGAGCGGCGAACAAGCGCACTTCGCTATCAAGGGGCGTATAAAAAAAAGCGTTGGAGAGGAGATTGTCAAACATTATCTGCAGGAGCAGAGGATAGCCGTGAGCTATCAGCCCGTCCTCCAGCCGGATGGAAATGGCCTTTTTCTGCGCTTCGCCCTGAAAGGAAAAATCCTCCGCCAGTCCGGCCAGGATAGCGCCCAGATCCACCGGCTTCGCCTGACTGGCGGACACGAATCTGTCACGTCCCTGCTCGAGCAGCAGGGATACCAGTTCGCTCATCCGGGTGACTTCTTTTTCCAGGCGCGAGACCGCGTCCTCCCGGCGCGCGGATTCTCGCCCGCGTTTGAGCAGTTCCACGGCAATAGTCATGCGCGCCAGCGGAGATCTGAGCTCATGTGAAATATCCGCAAGAAGCCTGCGCTCATTTTGCAGATGTTCTGCGAGGCTTCCGGCTATTTCGTTAAAACTCAAGGCCAGCACGTCGAAGGCGTCCCGGCTGTTATCCGTCACCGGCATACGGGCTTCGGAGTCTCCGCGCAACAATTCCCTGGCCGTATCGGACATTTTTTCCAGCTTCACGGACAGAGCCCTGGCAAGTATGTATCCGCAGACCAGGGAGGAAACCAGAATGCTTACCATCCACACGGCCATCTCATGCCAGGGCCTCAACTCGCCGTAAACGGTTTCCAGCAGAGCCTCGGCAAGCGGTTCAAAAAAAATCTCCACCGTGCCTATAACCAGAACCAGCATGGCCGCGATTATGAACACAATACGCCTGTAAGCCTTCCAGAAAAGACGGTAACGACCGATGTCGCGTCTGGCGGCGGCAATGCAGCCGCAGGCTCTCCGGATAAGCCCCGCCGCAGCGGCGGACAGCCTCAATATGACCGCAAAGAAATCGCAGGCCTTGCGAAAGAGGATGTAAAAGAACGATCCGCCCTTTAACCCGGAAATGACGCTCCGAGCCTTCGGAAAAAAAGACTGCGGATTCAGAGGGAGTCTGACGGACACAACGCTTCCCCCGCGCAAAGATATATATAGCCTTCCCCCCTGACGGCCTTGATGCGTTCTCCGCCGTCCGGTCTGGGTCCGAGCTTTCTGCGCAGACGGCTTACCAGCATGTCCAGACTGCGATCCATCGGGTAGGCGGGATGCCCGAAGACGGTCTTGCAAAGAAACTCCCGCTCCACGACCCGGCCCGCGTCACGGAGCAGACAATTCAGCAGACGTATTTCCGAGATGGTGAGTTCCCGCTGCTTTCCTCCGACGACAACATACATGGCTCTAGTTGCGTTTAGTGTGTATTTTCCCTTTTATGATTGCCTGAAGCCAGTCTTGAGGTGAAATAAGGGGACATTCATGTAAGCGCCGCCAAGTGAGGTAGTTGGGCAGACGCT
>JAISOL010000009.1 GCA_031275645.1 Deltaproteobacteria bacterium | reverse complement strand
AGTTGCCCTGTTTCTGGCGCGGGGGAGTTTTTGGCTTCATCGAAATTCCTGCTCCGTTTCAACCGGGTTTTTACGTCATTTGCTGCATTCCCTGCTGAAAACGATACAGTATTTTTACTTCGTTTTCCATATATTTCATGCCGTTAAATGCTTTTTAAGGGCCGACTATTTACAAAAGGCTGGCCGTCAGTTCATAAAAAGCCTTTGCGGATGTCAGTATTTATTGCATTGAAAATGGGAAATGGTATTATAAGCGTTGCGGCCATAGTGAAGAAGTGCATGCCGTGTTGAAAAACGAATTGGCCGGCGGTGTTCTTCCGTGTGGAAATTTTCACGCCAATAGTTCTGGTGGTGGATAGCGGGGCAAAAATTCAGGGCGGACGCATACGGAACTTCGGAGCCTGTATGGGGCGGTACCCGGAGAGCGCGGCCCTTAGATCCGACTACCCCGGCGGCGCGCGCCTACGCATGCTTCAAGTTTATTCCCCAGGCGATGAAATAGGTATGCGCGCCCATGTTGGCCGCCCGGCGGCAGATGCGGCTCAGGGAGCGGCAGATCAGAATGGCGCGCATTTCCGCCCGCGGCTGCTCCGCATCCTTATCCGCCGAAACTATGTAATCCATGACGCGCTGCGTGGCTTCCTCCTCCATTTTGGCGCTGCGATCGTCGCTACGGCTCAATTCCAAAGCCAATTCGGCATTCCCGGCGCGAAACGCCTCCACCGCCTTCCGGTAAAAATCCGCGGCCATGTCCGCCAGGGGCCTTATTCCTTCCCGCAAAGGCGCGGGCAGAAGCCCCGAGGGCGCGAGAAGGCGCCCGGCGATGCTCGCGGCCTCGTCGCCTATGCGCTCAAGATCGATGACCAGACGCAGGGAGGCCACCACAAAGCGCAAGTCCTGGGCCACCGGCTGGTTCCGCACCAGCAGGGAAAAAATCAGCGCGTCGATTTCGTTTTCCAGGGCATCCACTTCCGCTTCGCCCGCAATCACAGCCTCGGCCCGTCTTCCGTCTTCGTCATCCATAGCGGCGCAGACTTCAGCCACCGCCTCGGAGACCGTGGCGCACATGAGCAGAAGCCGGGCGCGCAGATGGGCCAGCTCCTGCTGCAGGCGGGTTTCCTTTTCTTCGCCGTTCATCCGAACCTTCCCGTTATGTAATCCTCGGTCTGCTTCAACCTGGGTTTGGTAAATATGGTTTCCGTGTCGCCGTCTTCGATCAGCCGCCCCATGTAGAAAAAAGCCGTGCGGTCGGAGACCCGCGCGGCCTGTTGCATGTTGTGCGTGACAATGATTATGGTCAGGCGGCTTTTCAGCTCGCCTATGCCCTCCTCGATCTTCTGCGTGGCGATGGGATCCAGGGCGCTGGCCGGCTCGTCCATGAGCAGCACCTTGGGATCCACCGCCAGGGCGCGGGCTATGCACAGACGTTGCTGTTGCCCCCCGGAAAGGCTGAGAGCCGGGGCGCGCAGGCGATCCTTGACCTCGTCGAAAATAGCGGCGCGGCGCAGCGACTCCTCCACTTTATCGGCCAGTTCGGAGGGCTTGTTCAGGCCGTTCACCCGCAGGCCGTAAGCCACATTTTCAAAAACGCTCTTGGGAAAAGGGTTGGGCTTCTGAAAAACCATGCCCACGCGCCGGCGCAGGGAGACCACGTCCATGCGCGCGGAATTTATGTCGTCCCCGTCCAGAATGATTTCTCCCGACACGCGGGTGCCGCGGATAAGATCGTTCATGCGGTTCAGACAGCGCAAGAAAGTGCTCTTGCCGCAGCCGGAAGGCCCGATGAGCGCCGTGACCCGGCTTTCCGGAAAATCCAGATTCACGTCATACAGAGCCTGGGTCTTCCCGTAAAAAAAATCCACCTTGCGCGCGCGCAATTTGCAGGGCGTAGCCGGGATCATTCCGCCTCCTCCGCCGGAGCGGCGCGCAGAAGAAAAAGCAGGGCCGTGGAAGCCCCCTCGCAGGGGCTTTCCGCCCAGATGCGCCCTCCGTGGCGTTCGACAATGTGCTTGCAGATGGCCAGGCCTATGCCGGCCGTGCCGCTGTTCCGCGTTTTCTCCACCTGGTAAAAACGCTCAAAGACGCGCGGCAGCGCCTCCCGGGGAATGCCCGGGCCGTCGTCGGCCACGCTGAACAGAACGTCCCCGCCCTCCGGACGGGACAGGACGCGAATCTCTCCGCCAAGCGGGGAATAGCGGCAGGCGTTTTCCAGGAGGTTACGGAAAACCTGCTCCAGAAGCGAGGCGTCCGCGAGAACGCGGACATCCGCGAGTTCAATCCTGAAGGACAGGCCGCGAGCCAAAGCCTGCTCCCGGCAGGAGGCCAAAGCGCCGGCCAGGGAGGAGCCGGCATCCACGGGAAAGAGATCCGGCGGCTCCGGCGTATGTTCAATCCTGGACAAAGCCAGGAGATCCCTGACCACCCCGGCAAGAGAGGAGGCATGTTTATGGATGATGCGCGCGAAATTCCGGTATTCCTCCCGGAGATCCCCGGAGTTCATCAGCGTTTCCGCGTAGCCGGCCACCGCGGTGAGCGGGGTGCGCAACTCGTGCGAAACGTTGGAGACGAAATCCCGGCGCACCCTCTCCAGGCGCATGATTTCAGTGGCGTCGTAGATCACGATCACCGCTCCTATGGAGTCCACGCGCTCCAGCGGCCTGGAGAGATGCGCCACCAGAAAACGGCCCGGAGGCGACTCGAAATGCGCGGCCTCGTCGCCTCCGCCTCCCCCTGATCCGGAAGCTTCGCGGGAGACGAGAGCCTCCAGCCGGCGCTGGAGCGCGGGAACGGGGAGCCCCTCGATCAGAGGCTTGCCTTCCGCGCCTTTTACCTCCGGAAAAAGAGCTTCCAGAGCCTTGTTCCAACGCCGTATGTTCCCGGAAGGAGAAAGCACCAGCACTCCCTCGTGCATGCTCTCCAGAATAGTCTCAAGCTGGCTCTGCTGGTCGCCCACAGTCCGCACGTAGGCTTCAAGGGCGTCGGCCATATGGTTCACGGCCTTGCCCAGAGGCAGAAATTCCAGACCCGGAACGCTGTGCAGGCGGACGCGCTTCCCGCCCCCGGCAATGGAGGCCACCACCTCCGCCATTTCACCCAGAGACCGGCGCACACGGCTGGTAATAAGGCCGGAGAGCAGAAGGCAGAAGCAGATCACCCCCGCAATGGCCAGACTCAGGGAATAGAATTCATTTTCCAGTCCGTCCCGGATCTCGGTCACGGGCACGGCCACGCGCAGTACTCCCCCATCCCGGAGAGCCGCCGCCGCATAAACCGCGTCCAGGCCCAGGCTGTTGCCGCGGCGCAGGGATATGCCCGTTCCCCTGGTCATGGCTTCCTCAATTTCCGGCCTGTCCGCGTGATTGTCCAAATCCGGCAAAGCCTCTTCACCTATGTGGGAATCATGCAGCACCCGCCCGGCGGCGTCCGTTAGGGTCAGGCGCAGGGAAAGCCTGGCCGCGGAGGCGAAGATGCTCCGGATCTGCTCCTCGCCCGGATGCGCCTCCAGCATCCCTCCCGCGAAAATAGCCTGGGCCAGGGCCTGCTTTCCGGCCAGGGCCAGGCGATCCTCATAGAGAACTTTCCTGGAAAAAAAGGCGGGCAGGACGGCCGCAATCAGCGTGACCAGGGTAAAGGCCAGAAAAAGCCTGACCCGCAGGGAACCCGAGGCGGAGATCATATATCCCCTCCCTCGGCGCGAAGGCGGTAGCCAAGGCCGCGCACCGTTTCCACGTTTTCCGCCGCCTCGCCCAGCTTGGCCCGCAGACGGCGCACATGCGTATCCACCGTGCGGGCGTAACCCGAAAAATTATAGCCCCAGACCGCATCCAGAAGCTGCTCCCGGCTGCGCGCCCGGCCCGCGTTGCGCAGCAAATCCTCCAGCAGGCGGAACTCCGTGAAGGTAAGCTCCAGCGGAATCTCCTTCAGCCGGACCACATGCGCCGCCACATCCATAAAAATATCGCCGCAACGCAAGCTCACCGCCTCCGGCCGCGCCGCGCCGCGCCGCAGCACCGCCCGTACGCGCAAAAGCAGCTCCCGCACGCTGAAGGGCTTGACCACATAATCCGCCGCTCCCAATTCAAGGCCGACCACGCGGTCCACTTCCTCTCCCCTGGCCGTGAGCATGATGATCGGGATGGAGGATGTGGCTTCATCCTTCTGCATGGCTTTGCTGACGCTCAGACCGTCCAGATCCGGAAGCATGATGTCCAGCAGGACGAGATCCGGCTTCTTCCGCCGCGCCAGCTCCAGAGCCTGCCTCCCGTCCCCGGCCTCCAGCACGGCAAAGCCCTCGCGTTTCAGGTTGAAAAGCAGGAGTTCGCGTATGTCTTTTTCGTCTTCCACAACCAGCACCGTGGGCATGGCTTTCTCCGCAAAATGTTTTCGTCGCTCCGGAAAGCCATATGCCCTCCTCCGCGTCAAAAATATAAAGAAAATGTTACAAACAGGCGACAAATAAGTCCCGCTTATTTCACGCGGGCGTAACCGCTCCGTAACAAAACCGGGTGACATTGGCTCCAGGCGGCGGGGCGTCAGGCAGGTCGGCGCCCCGGAATACGGAAAAATCCGACGCCGCCCAAAAAGTAAAGGAGATTTTACATGAAACGTTTATATTTTTTATACGCGCTGCTGGGCTGTCTTCTGGCGGCGCCCCTCTCCGCTCTGCCGGCCGCGGCGGCGGAAGAAGTGATCATCAGCGGCTCCACCACCGTGCTACCGGTAATGCAGAAGGCCGGCGAGGCTTTTATGGCCGCCAATCCCGGCATATTCCTGGCCATTTCCGGCGGGGGATCGGGCAGCGGAATCAAGGCCCTGAACGAGGGATTGTGCCAGATAGCCATGTCCTCACGCGATATAAAAAGCTCGGAAGCGGATGAAGGCAAGGCCAAGGGAGTGAACGCCGTGCGCACCCCCATAGCCGTGGACGCTCTGCTGCCGGTGGTACACAAGGATAACCCCGTTAAAAATCTCAGCATGGACCAGCTTCGCGACATCTACGCCGGAAAAATATCCAACTGGAAGGATGTGGGAGGAAAGGACGGGAATATAGTCGTGATCTCCAGGGATTCCTCCTCCGGCACCTATGAAACCTGGAACGAACTCATCATGCGGAAGGAAAAAGTGGCCGCTTCCGCTCTGCTGCAGGCCTCCAACGGGGCCGTGGCCCAGGCGGTTTCAAAAAATCCCCGGGCCATCGGCTACATAGGCTTCGGGTACATGAACGATTCTCTGAAGAAAATCAATGTGGACGGGGTGGAAGCCACGGCCCTGACGGCTCTTTCCAAAACCTGGCCCATAGCCCGCGAACTGTATGTCTTTACCAACGGCGCTCCTTCCGGGGCGGTGAAAAGACTGATCGACTATCTGCTCGATCCGCAAAAAGGCCAGAAAAACGTCGCGGAAGCCGGTTTCATTCCCTTGCCGAAAAAGTAGAGCGAATCGACATTGAAGAGGAAGCAGCGATGACGCCCGGTTCAGCCCGCAAGGAACAGATAATCCGTCTTATGCTCGCGGGCGTGGCCGGGTGTTCGCTGCTTTTCCTGGCCCTGATCATGGTTTTTCTGTTCATGGAGGGGCTGCCCGTCTTCCGGCAACTGCCCGTCACGGACTTTCTTTTCGGCATGGAGTGGCGGCCCACGGCGGAATATCCGGAATTCGGAATCTTTCCCCTGATTGCGGGTTCGGCCGCCGTCACCCTGGTCGCCTCCTCTCTGGCCATACCTCTGGGAGTTATGACCGCTGTCTGGCTGACGGAAATAGCCCCCTCGACTCTGCGCCGCATTTTCAAGCCCGTAATCGAACTTCTGGCCGCCCTGCCCTCGGTGGTTGTGGGATTTTTCGGCATGGCCGTGGTCGCGCCCCGGACGCAGACGTTTTTTGATCTGGATACAGGCCTGAATCTCTTCAACGCCGGGCTGATGCTGGCCTTTATGAGCGTGCCGACCATATGCTCCGTGGCCGAAGACGCCCTGCACAGCGTGCCCGTATCCCTGCGCGAAGCTTCTCTGGCCTTGGGAGCGACCCGCTGGGAAACCATCATAAGGGTGGTGATTCCGGCGGCTTTTTCCGGCATAGGCACGGCCTGCATGCTGGGCATGTCGCGCAGCATAGGCGAGACCATGGTCGTGCTCATGGTGGCCGGCGGAGCCGGCATTATCCCGTCCTCGCTCTTTGATCCCATAAGGCCCATGCCGGCGGCCATTGCCGCGGAAATAGCGGAAGCCCCCTTCCGGGGGGAGCATTACCACGCCCTTTTCGCCATCGGCATGGTGCTGTTTCTGTTCACGCTGGCCTTCAATCTCGTGGCCAGGCGCATTACGGAAAAAAACCGCCTCACCCTCAACTAGAGCACGGGGTAAAACCGCGATGCCTTCCTCAAGCAGATTCGCCGCGCAACGCCGCGCCAGGGAAACAGTCATGTTTTCCCTGCTGCGTCTGGCGGCGCTGATCAACCTCCTGGCTCTGCTCGGCGTCTGCGCCTTCCTCTTCCGGAACGGATTCTCCTCCTTAAGCTGGGAGCTGATCAGCCAGCCGCCGCGCGACGCCATGACCGCCGGCGGAGTCCTGCCCTGCATGATCGGCACGGCTCTGCTCGCTCTGGGCGCGCTGCTCATATCCTTTCCTCTGGGCGTGGCCTCGGCGGTATATCTGCACGAATACGCCGGCGACTCCGCCTTTGCCGGCTATGTGCGGTTGGGGGTGAACAATCTGGCCGGAGTGCCCTCCGTGGTCTTCGGCCTGTTCGGCCTGAGTTTTTTCGTACTCACCTGCGGCTTCGGCATCTCTCTGCTCTCCGGGGTGCTTACCCTGGTCATCCTTACCCTGCCTGTAATCATCAGCACGGCGGAAGAAGCTCTGCGCCAGGTTCCGGCGGATTTCCGGC
Organism: Deltaproteobacteria bacterium; assembly: GCA_031275645.1. Classification (GTDB taxonomy): domain Bacteria; phylum Desulfobacterota; class Desulfovibrionia; order Desulfovibrionales; family Desulfovibrionaceae; genus WRHT01. The sequence continues at coordinate 59,224 of JAISOL010000009.1, read as the reverse complement.
AGGCTTCCCTGGCGCTCGGAGCCACGCGGAGCCAGACCATTCTGCGCGTGGTCCTGCCCGCGGCCATGCCCGGCATGTGCACGGGGGCCATTCTGGGGCTGGCGCGCGCCGCCGGGGAGACGGCGGCCATCATGTTCACGGGGGCCGTTTTTTTTACGACCAAAGGGGTAAACTCAATTTTCAGCCCGGTTATGGCTCTGCCCAACCACATCTATGTGCTGGCCACCTCGGGCACGGAAATAGACAAGACCATGCCCCTGCAATACGGCACGGCCCTGCTGCTCTTTCTCCTGATCCTGCTTCTGAACCTGACGGCCGTCTGCATACGCGACCGGCGGCAGAGCGGTTGAAGCCCAAATCACCTCTCGCGCACCGCTCTTTCCAGGCGGCCGAGAGCCTCCTCCACCAGAGAGCGGGGGCAGGCAAGATTAAGGCGCATGAAGCCTTTCCCCTCTTCACCGAAAATATCTCCCGAACTCAGGGCAAGCTTGGCCTTATCCAGAAAAAAGGAAAAGAGCCCGTCCTGTTCCAGGCCGAATTTCCGGCAATCCAGCCAGAGCAGATAAGTGGCCTCGGGCTTGTAGGCGCCGATTTCCGGAATACGCGCTTCAATGTGGGACAGAGCGTAGTCGATGTTGCCCTCAACGTACAGGCGCACCTCGTCGGCATAGGCGTCCCCCCGCTCATAGGCCAGGCAGAAGGCGAGCAGGCCCAGAGAGGAGCGGCCCAGAGAGCAGCCGCGAAGCGTCCGCCGGTAGGGGGCGCGCATATCCTCATGCGGCAGGAGGACGGCCGCTGTGCGCAGATCGGCTATATTGAAGGTTTTGCTGGGATTGATTGCCATCGCGCTTATGCGCGCGAATTCCGGCCCCAGGGAAGGAAAAGGTATATGCCCGTGCCGGGCGAAAACATAATCGCAATGAATTTCGTCCGAAAAAATCAGCACTCCGTGCTTAAGGCAAAGCTCTCCCATACGGAGCAGTTCCTCTCTGGTAAAAGCGCGGCCGGTGGGATTATGGGGATTGCACAAAAGGAAGAGGGTGACCGCGGGATCCGCCAGTTTACTTTCCAGATCCTCAAAATCGATCCGGTAATTTCCATCCTTCCACAACAAAGGACTGGCTAGGGGGAGGCGCTTGTTGGCCTGCACCAGACCCCTGAAGGGAGGATAAATGGGCGTCTGAAAAAGCACCTTGTCCCCCGGCCGGGAATAGGCCTGAATCGCCATAGCCAGGGCCGTGCAGACGGAAGGAGTGAATTCCACCCCGGAGGGATCGACCTCCCAGGAAAAACGCTTGCGCATCCATAGAACGGCGGCCTTTTCAAAACGCCGGGGTTCGTCGCAGGAATAGCCGAATACGCCGAGGCGCACCCGATCCAGCAAGGCGGAGCTTATTTCCGGCGGGCTGTGAAAGTCAGAATCCGCAACCCACATGGGCAGGACATCTTCGGGATAGGTATCCCATTTCTCGCAGCTCGTGCCCCGGCGGCGCGGGAGTTCGTCAAAATTGTAATGGCCCACGTTCTGTCCTCCTGAAATCCGCCCGTCGCGTTTTGTCTACAGGCCGTTGCGCCTTACCTGGGCGGTATAGCGATCCTTCCAGAGATTGCCGGTTTTCGGGGTAGTATCCACGCTGAAGGGATTTCCGCCGGCCAGAAGCTCGTTCATGCTGAAAGGCAGGCGGAAGCCCAGGTGCAACTGCCATTTTTCGCCGTTCAGATCCCGGTTGCTGTAGCAGGAGGCGCCTATGACCACGGAAGGTATGGGATTCCATTCCACACGGGCCTTAAATCCGTCCACTCTGTCCACATGCCCGGCGTCATGGTAAAAAGCGCCCGCAAAAAAACGTAATTCGCCCAATTGCTCCCAAATGGGCGCCCGCAATCCGATTTCCCCGTCAACTCCCGAGAGAAGGGTTTCATAGAGTTTGTTCCCGGAGGCGTAAACCGCTGTCCCGTAAAGACTTCCCCTGTTCCGGCTCACAAGCTTCTCGCCGGTCAGCTTGAAATAACCGTTAAGCCGCATATCCACCCAATCCGAGAGCAGTTCCACACCTCCCCCCGTCTTGAAAAGAAAATTGTCGTAAGGAGAATACTGCCCGTCCAGATTCCAGTTGAAGCCCAGAATAAGGCCCTTGTCCAGCAGACCTCCTCCCAGGGAGCCGAACTGCCCGCCCGGCAGATAGAGGCGGTGTCCCAGGCCTATGGAGCCCCGTTCCGCGTTACGCCCGCCATTCTTGAGCCGAAGATCGAAGCCCAAGTTGGGATTTATAAAAAAAGCCGCGTTTTCAGGAACTTCGTACAGGGGCAGAAAAAAATCCGCATAGGAATAAAGAGCCTTGTCGGAAAAATGCGCCCCAAAAGAAGCCGCGCCTTCGGAAAAATCCGCGCTCCGCGCCGCTCCCGCGGGAAAAAGGAGCAAACCGGCCAATGACAGCACCGCCAACATATAATGCGCGAAATTTATCCTCATTTTATATTCTCCATTTTATATTCTCCCTCTCTTTTTCTTCCTGCAAGGCTGAAAGTTTTTATAAAAACTTTAGGAATACTCTAAAGATAACATGGAATCAGCATGCTTGTCCATATTTTTAAAGGCGGCAAAATGTAACGCAAAATTTATTTGCGCAAAGGAGCATTTGTTCATATATTTCTTCCGGAGCGGTCTGAAATTCCCTTCCGCTCCGGAGTACAAATCATGTCCGCCGCGCTTATACGTCTGTGCCCGTTCCTCCTGGCCATGCTCTGCGCGGCCTGTTCGGAGGGCGCAGGCGAACAGGGAGGCGGGGAAAAGCCAGTTCCCGTGCGCGTGGCCGAGGCGCGGGAGGGAGAGGCGCGGCAGACCCTGGACCTTGTCGGGCATGTGGAGGCTTCCGCCGCCGTGCGCATTACAGCCCAGGTAAGCGGCCAGCTTCTGGAGTCCCATGTGCGGCCGGGGCATCAGGTCAGGAAGGGCGATCTGCTTTTCAAGCTCGATCCCCGGAGCTTCAAGAGCAGCCTGAGCCAGGCCGAAGCCAGCCTGAGCAGCAACCGGGCGCAACTGCGCCGGGCGCAGCAGGATCTGAACCGCTACAAGACTCTCAGTTCACAGAACTTCCTGAGCCAGCAGCAATACGAGCAAAGCCAGGTCGAGGTGGAAACCCTCCAGGCCTCCATAGCCCAATATCAGGCCGTGCGCGAAAACGCCGCCCTGCAGCTCAGCCACACTACCATCACCGCCCCCATTGACGGGCGGGCGGGCGAGGTGCTGGTGGACCCCGGCAACAACGTCAAGGCCAACGACAGCACCTTGCTGGTGATCAACACGATCAGCCCGGCGGATGTGCGCTTTTCCGTGCCGGAACGTTTTCTTCCGGAGCTGAACCGGCGTTTCCGCTCCGCCCCGGTGGAGGTAAGGGTGCTGCCGGAAGGAGACCGGGGAGAGCCTGTTTCGGGTTCTCTCACCGTCATTGACAACGCCGTGGACAGAAACACGGGCGCCATTTCCATGCGCGCCCGCTTTGCCAACAAGGATGAACGCCTCTGGCCCGGCCAGTTTGTGCGGGTGAACATAGTCATGGATTCCATTCCCGATGCCCTGATTATCCCGGAAAGCGCCGTTCTGGAAGGCCTTTACAGCCGCTATGTCTATGTTCTGCGGGATGACGGACGCGTGATCAACCGTGACGTCTCGGCCGTGGAACTTGCCGGAGGGGTATGCATGATCACGGCCGGACTCAATCCGGGAGAACTGGTAATCACCGACGGACAGCTCAACCTCATGCCCGGCAGTCTCGCGCGGGCCATAAGCTCCCCCGAAGAAAAAACCCCGGATATGCCCGCCGAAGCCTTAAAACACGGTCCGGACAAGGCCTCATGAACATTTCGGCCTTGTTCATCCGGAGGCCGATAGCCACCACCCTGCTCATGCTTGGCTTTCTCGCCGCCGGCAGCATGGCCTATCAGCGCCTGCCGATGGCGGATCTCCCCTCCATCGACTACCCCACCATCATGGTCAGCGCCAGCATGCCCGGAGCCAGCGCCGAGACTATGGCCTCCTCCATCGCCACTCCCCTGGAAAAAAGACTTTCCACCATTGCCGGGCTGGATTCCATAACCTCGGTGAACAGCATGGGCTCGACCCGCATCACCCTGCAGTTCAATCTGAACCGCGATATAGACGCCGCCTCGCAGGATGTGCAGACCGCCCTGGGCTCCGCCCAGCGCTCTCTGCCGCGCGATCTCCCCAACCCTCCCAGCATGTACAAGGTCAACCCGGCCGACAGTCCCATTTTTTTCATTGCTCTGGCCTCGGAGACCATGCGCCCCTCGGACGTGAGCGAATATGCGGAAAATTTCATGGCCCAGCGCCTTTCCATGCTTCAGGGGGTGGCCCAGGTCAGCGTCTACGGAGCGCAGAAATACGCGGTGCGCGTGGAAGCCGATCCTGAAGCGATGGCGGCTGTGAACCTGGGCATAGACGAGGTGGCCCTGGCCATCGGCAACAGCAACAGCAACCTCCCCGTGGGGGTGCTCAGCGGAGAGCACCGCGAATATACCCTGCAAAGCTCGGGCAAACTGATGAACGCGGCTGAATTCCGCCCGCTCATCGTGGCCTGGAGGGACGGCGCTCCCCTGCGTCTGGAGGAGGTGGCCCGGGTAAGCGACGGGGTCGAAAACGATCGCCGGCGCAGCTGGTACAACGGCAAGCCTTCCATGCTCCTGGCGATACAGCGCCAGCCGGGAACAAACACCGTGGAAGTCGTAAACCGCATCCGGGCCATATTGCCGGAATTGCGCGCCCAGGTGCCCCCGGCCATTGAAATGAACACCCTGTTCGATCGCTCCGAGAGCATACGCGAATCCGTGCGGGATGTGAAATTTACCATGCTCCTGACCATAGGGCTGGTAATTCTGGTGATTTTCATTTTTCTGCGCAACGCCAGAGCCACGCTCATTCCCAGCCTGGCGGTGCCCCTTTCCATCATCGGCGCCTGCGGCGTCATGTTTGTGAACGGCTTTTCCCTGAACAACATTTCGCTCATGGCCCTGACCCTGTCCGTGGGTTTTGTGGTGGACGACGCCATTGTCATGCTGGAGAACATAGTCCGCCACCTGGAACAGGGCAAGCCCCCCTTCCAGGCGGCCCTGGACGGCTCCAGGGAAATAGGCTTCACCATCCTGAGCATGACAGTATCCCTAATCACCGTGTTCATACCCGTGCTCTTCATGGGCGGACTGGTGGGCCGGCTTTTTTACGAGTTCGCGCTGAGCATAGCCGCGGCCATCACCATCTCGGGCATTGTGGCCCTTACCTTCACTCCCATGCTCTGCAGCCGTTTTCTCCGGGTGCGTCCGGGCCGGGATATGCAGGAGGGGCTCTACGGAGGCATTGAGCGCGCTTTCAATTCCGTTCTGGGCTTTTACGGGCGATCCCTGAACTTCGTTATGCGGCACAGGGGAGCGGCCCTGCTCTGTTCTTTCGGAATCATCGCTCTCACCGCCTGCATGTTTGTGACGGCGCCCAAGGGTTTCCTGCCTTTTGAAGACACCGGAACCATAAACATCTCCTGCGAAATTTTGCAGGGCAGTTCCTTTGAACAGGCCAGAAACTATGCGGAAAAAGTCGCCGCCGTCATCCGCCGGGAAAAGGATCTGACCCATTATACCGCCACCGTGGGCGCGAGCGGGCCGCAAAGCTCCATGAACGTCTTTTCCCTGCAAGTGCGTATTAAAGACAAATCCGAACGGAACGAGAGTATACAGCGGGTTATTCAGCGTCTGCGCGACAAGCTGGCGGAAGTGCCGGGCATAAGGGCTTTCGTGAGCCAGCCCCCGCCCATACGCCTGGGAGCTTCCTCCCGCGCCCTGTACCAGGTGACCCTGCAAAGCCCGGATAGCGGAGCCATGTACCGGAGTTCGGAGATCTTCATGCGCAAGATAGCGGACCTGCCGGGCATTATTGACGTCAATTCGGATCTGCAGATGCGCAATCCCGAACTCCGGGTGGAAATAGACCGGGCCAAGTGCGCGGCTCTGGGGCTCAGCTCTTCCCAGGTGGAAGAGGCTCTGGCCTATGCCTACGGCACCCGCACCGTGAGCACCATCCTGGCCCCCACCAACGACTATCCGGTGATCCTGGAGCTGAAGGAGGAATTTCGCGGCAATATAAACGCCTTGAATTACCTGCATGTGCGCTCCGATACCGGGAGTCTGGTGCCCCTTCGCACGGTGGTGAACACCAGTACCGGCGTCGGGCCTCTCTCGGTCAATCATACCGGGCAGATGAATTCCGTGACCATCTCCTTCAATCTTGCCCCCGGCCATTCCATCGGCACCGCCATTGAGGAGGTGGAACGTCTGGCCGCTCTGGAACTGCCCGACAGCATTTCCATACGCTTCCAGGGCACGGCCCAGGTCTTTCAGGATTCCCTGGGCAATCTCTGGCTGCTTCTGCTTATGGCCGTGGTTGTGATCTATATTGTGCTGGGCATGCTCTATGAAAGCTTCATCCATCCCCTGACCATTCTTTCCGGACTGCCTTCGGCGGCGGTGGGAGCCCTGGCCACGCTCCTTCTCTTCGGCCGGGATCTGGATATTTACGGTTTTGTGGGCATCACCATGCTCATAGGCATTGTCAAAAAGAACGCCATCATGATGATTGACTTCGCCCTGGAAGGACAGCGCCGGCACGGCATGGGCATTGTGGAATCCATCACCCAGGGGGCGCTGATCCGCTTCCGCCCGATCATGATGACCACCCTGGCCGCCATGATGGGGGGCATTCCCATCGCCGTGGGCTACGGGGCCGGGGGAGAGGCGCGCCAGCCCCTCGGCCTGGCCGTGGTGGGAGGATTGCTGGTTTCGCAATTTTTGACCCTTTACCTGACCCCGGTATATTTTGTATATTTGGATCGCATCCAAAAGCGTCTGGCCCGCATACTATCCGGAAAACGCGCCTTAAAGGCCCAGGAAGCCTGAAGAGTATGCCTCAGACATGCGGCGCGGAATACGCCACCCCTAAGCCGCTGATATCATTAACCGAGGAGGTATAAAACATGGCCCTTATGACAGGCGATGAGTATGTGGAAAGCATACGCCGATTGAAGATGAAAATTTACATGTTCGGAGAAACCGTGGATAACCCGGTGGACAACCCCATCCTGCGCCCCTCTCTCAACTCGGTGAAGGCCACCTACGATTTGGCGCAACTGCCGGAACACGCCGACCTGATGACCGCCAAATCCCACCTTACCGGGAAAAAGATCAACCGTTTCTGCCATATCCATCACAGCACGGACGATCTGGTGAAAAAGGTCAAGATGCAGCGCCTGTGCGGGCAGAGAACCGCCTCCTGTTTTCAGCGCTGCGTGGGCCTGGATTCCTTCAATTCCGTTTTCAGCACCACTTATGAATGCGACAGGAAGCACGGCACGAAATACCACGAAAACTTTCTGGAGTTCCTCAAGGAAGCCCAGGAAAAAGACTGGACCGTGGACGGGGCCATGACCGACCCCAAGGGAGATCGCGGTCTTTCCCCCGGCCGCCAGGCCGACCCGGATCTTTACCTCCGCGTGGTGGAGCGCCGCAAGGACGGGATTGTCGTGCGCGGAGCCAAGGCGCACCAGACGGGTATCTGCAACTCCCATCAGGTGCTGGTCATGCCCACCATCGCCATGGGGCCGGAAGACAGGGACTATGCCGTTTCCTTCGCCGTGCCCCTGGACGCGGAGAACCTTTTCATGGTCATAGGCCGCCAGTCCTGCGACACCAGAAAGCTGGAAGGGAGCGATCTGGACGTGGGCAACCGCGAATTCGGCGGGGTTGAGGCCCTGGTCATTTTCGACAATGTGTTTGTGCCGAACGAGCGCATCTTCCTCAACGGGGAGACGGATTTTTCGGGTATGCTGGTGGAGCGCTTTGCCGGCTACCACCGCCAGAGCTACGGCGGCTGCAAGGTCGGCGTGGGCGATGTGCTCATAGGCGCGGCCGCCCTGGCCGCCGAATACAACGGCGCGCACAAGGCCAGCCATATTAAGGACAAGCTCATCGAGATGACCCATCTTAACGAAACCCTGTACTCCAGCGGCATAGCCTGTTCCTGCGAGGGCTCCGAAACGGCCTCCGGCAATTACCTCATAGATCTGCTTCTGGCCAACGTCTGCAAGCAGAACGTCACCCGCTTCCCCTACGAAATCACCCGCCTGGCCGAGGATATAGCCGGCGGGCTCATGGTCACCGCTCCTTCGGAGAAGGATCTGCGCCACCCCCGCATAGGGCCGTATCTGGATAAATACCTGCGCGGCGTGGCTTCCACGCCCACGGAGGATCGCCTGAAAATTATGCGCCTTATCGAAAACCTCACTCTGGGCGCGGCCGCTGTGGGTTATCGCACGGAGTCCATGCACGGAGCCGGTTCTCCCCAGGCCCAGCGCATCGTGATTGCCCGCCTGGGCAATATGGAGCGGAAGAAAGCCCTGGCCAAAAACATAGCCCGCATCAAATAGCCGGGGCGGCGAAATACCGGGAATACTCCCTGACGTGTGCCGGCCATGCCGAAAAGGGTGTTTGTGAAATACTGCGGAGGGTGCAACCCCCATTTCGATCGCAGGGCGCTGTGCCTGAAATTGCGCACCGCCCTGCCTCAGCTTGAAATTGTGGAGGCACACCCGGAGAACGAACACGACTTCGTGGCTGTGCTTTGCGGCTGCCGGGCGCAATGCGCGGAGCATTCTGAGTTGCGCGGCCGAAGCGGAAAAAAGCTGATCTCCGCCGCCGGGGATTACCCCCTGCTGGAAGAAAGCATAAAAAAAGCCCTTCTCTCCGACTGATTCGTATTCCAGATAAAAATCGCGTCACGCTGGAGCCCCGCGCCTTCGCGGTACGCCGGATAAAACCGCAAATTCCATCCGGAAAATTAATTCCCGGAATTTGGAATCACCCCTTTGGAAAGGGGTTGTTTAAGCCGAATCGAGAAATTAAGCAGAGCTATAGGAAGATTCAGCGCTGAAGAGATTGTGGGAAGACGCTCCAACCCGTGCGAATTTTATGAAACTTGCCACTTTAGTCCGCTATGCCGTGAGAATACTCTTTGAATTGAAAAAAAACTCTTCCCCTCTGTCCATATCCCTTATCTCAAGAAAAACGGGCATAGCCCCGCGCACGGTGGAAAACCTGCACGCCTCCCTGAGCAGGAGCGGCCTCACCGCCGGGACGGTGGGAGCCAGAGGCGGCATATCCCTGTCCGTTCCTCTTCAGGAAATCAGCTTGGGCAGACTCATAGCCATCCTGGACGAGGGAGTCGATTTTTCCGTCTGCTGCGGAGAAAAAGCCAACGAATGCCCCAACCAGCTAAATTGCGTCCGGCGCGCCGTCTGGAACGGAATTTCCGCCGAATTTCAAAAATCTCTCGACAATATTTCCTTGGAAGAAATATTGCGGCAATACCCGCGGGAATAATTCCTATTCCGGAAGGAGCCTTCCATACTTCTTTCCTGTGCGGAAACACGGGCTCCCGTTTCGGAATTGCCCCTTTGGAAAGGGGTTGTTACTCCCATAAATAAAATATTAAAGCTGGGATATTGAGGAGGTTCAGCCTGTACGCGGCGGACTATGCCGCGAAAGCACACCCGTGCAACCCAAAGGAGGGAATAATGACCAAAAACAGGAGCCCTGGCGGGAAATGTCTTTTACCCGCGGCTGCCTTTCTGGCCGGCGCGCTTGCAATCCTGGGGGGAGGCGCCGTCCTGAGCGCCACCGATACGGCCTCCTTCTGCGCAAGCTGCCACGTCATGGCGGAGGCGGCCTGGACCCACAAACAGAGCGCGCATGCGAAACAGGCCTGCAACGAGTGCCACATTCCGCACAACGGCGCGGCCTACATGCTGGCCTACAAGGCCAAAACCGGAATCAGCGACATCGTGGTCAACACCTTTATGGATGTGGCGGACAATATTGAGGTCCAGGCCGGCATGAAGAACGTGATCAAGGCCAACTGCGTGCGTTGCCACTATGCGACGGTACGGGAGGTCAACATGGACGTGAAGGCGTATTGCACGGACTGTCACCGTTCCCTGCCCCACATGAACAAAGTTCCCCTGGACAAGAGGAGGGCTGCAGATGTCTAGAAAGTTGCTCATTCTGTTGATTATGGCGGCCTGCGCGGCCCTGATCGCCTTGATCGGCTGTTCGGACGCCGAGGAACCGCTCACCCCGACCTATAAAACATCTCTTGCCAAGGATGAATTGCGCGTTTCCGCCTTCGGCAGGCAGTTTCCGCAGGAATACACCACCTTCCTGCGCAACAACGAAAGCGAAATTATGACCGAATTCAAAGGTTCGGTGCCCTATCACAAAAACGACGACGTGAACCCCCTGCCCACAGGCTTCAAGCATGCTCAGCCCTATCTTAAAAACCTCTGGTCCGGTTACCCCTTCAGCTTTGAATACAACGAAGCGCGCGGGCACACTTATGCCGTGTACGATATTCTGGAAATCGACCGGATCAACCGCTATGACATGGCGGCCGGACTCCCCGCCACCTGCTGGAACTGCAAGACTCCCAAAATCCCTTCCTGGGTGGAGGAATACGGAGATGACAAGTTCTGGTCCATGAACTTCAACCTGTTCAGGACCAAGGACAAGATTGACGTCAATGAACACACCATAGGCTGCGCCAACTGCCACAATCCGGAAAACATGGAACTGGTGATCACCAGTTTTCCTCTGGACGAAGCTCTGAAACGCCAGGGCAAAGACTGGCGCCAGATGAGCCGCAACGAGATGCGCTCCCTGGTCTGCGCCCAATGCCATGTGGAATATTATTTCCAGGAAGCCAAGTACGGACCGAACAAAAAGCCCGTGTTACCCTGGGACAACGGCATGGACCCCGGGCCCATGTATGAATACTATAAAAGCCACGGTATAGCGGAAGATAAGGGTTTTGAGGGGCAATTCTTCGATTTCCGCCACCCCGCCTCCAAGACCCTGATCATCAAGGCCCAGCATCCGGAATATGAAACCTGGTACAACGGCCCCCACGGCGCGGCCGGCGTAAGCTGCGCCGACTGCCACATGCCCTATGTGCGCATGGACGGCAAAAGGAAAGTTTCCAGCCACCAGTGGACTTCTCCGCTCAAGACACCGCAGGGCATAGACAATGCCTGCCGGCAATGCCATACGGACAAATCCGCGGACTATCTGCGCGAGCGCGTGCTCTACACGCAGCATAAGACCTTTGAAAACCTGCTTTCGGCCCAGGATATGTCGGTGCGGGCGCATGAGGCCGTGCGTCTGGCCAACGAATGGAGCGGCCCGAGAAACGCCAACTACGAACAGCTCTTGATCCAGGCCAAGGAAATGGTGCGTAAGGGCCAGTTCTACTGGGATTATCTCTCCGCCGAAAACAGCGTGGGCTTCCATAACCCGGCCAAAGCCCTGGATACGGCCCAAAAATCCCTGGAATACAGCCAGATGGCCGTAAATTACGCCATGCAGGCCACCAACTACGGCACAGCCCCGAGGCTGGAAGGCGACATTAAAAAGATTGTGCCTCCTCTTCTGGAATGGAGCCGGGAAAAACAAATGGACAAGGCCGCTCTGGAATCCCATGTCTGGACCAGATATCTGCCTCTTTTGCCCAAGGCGGATCTCATGTGGAAACAACAGGAAAAGATTCGCTGACGACCGGGAGCAATTTCTTGAGATTGTAGCTTAACGGCGGGCAAGGCCCGCCTGCGCCGCCGCGGGGCGGACTTGCCCCCCCGCGGCGGCGCAGCCTCAGGCAAAGAGATTCGCGGCCGGCCGCTCCCGCTTCAGGATACCAGATATTTGCGCAAGGCCGCCAGCACATCCTCCAGATTCAGCGGCTTGCCCACATGGTCGTTCATTCCTGCTTCCAGGCATTTCTCAATATCTTCCCTGAAAACATTGGCGGTCATGGCTATGACAGGAATCTTCCCCGCGGAGGGCAAAGCAAGCGCCCGAATCCGCCTTGTGCCTTCATAGCCGTCCATCTCCGGCATACGCACATCCATGAAAATAAAAGTCTTCCGCCGTTCTTCCGTGGCGGTCAACTCTCCGGTGAAATCAATGCTCCCGGCTTCCAGCCCGGCAAGCAGTTCGTCCCATTCATAGATCGCGGTCCTGAGCGGATCCCGAATAAATCAGTCAGCCAGGCGCAGAACAAAGCGCTGTATCCCCTGACTTCACCGTTCTTGTCGTAAAAAGTCTCGGTGGTCAGTTCATCCCATAGACTAACTCGTCTCCGCGCGCCCGCAAATCCTCAACAGCTCTGATATCCCCGGCCGTCACGCCGGGGATATCCCGGTAAGAGGCATAGACCGGATACTGATCCCGCGCCGGCAAAGGCGAATCCCGTTCGCAGGCGGCAATGCAGGCAAGCGACAAGGCGGCAAGAAACACGCCCGTTGCTTTTTTTATCATAAGCATTGTCCCACCTTCCCGCGATATGCCCGGCTGCCGGGCAAAAAAAGCAAGCCGACGGGAAGCGGCCAGCCCAATCCGCTCAGGCTTCCAGGCGCGTCCCGAGCAGTTTCAGAAACTCGCGGATCAAAGCCGGATGGGCGGGCCAGGCGGGAGCCGTGACCAGATTTCCATCCACGCACACATTGGTGGCGGTTTCATTTATCTCGCTCCAGGCCGAGCCGGCAGCCAGCACATCCGGCTTCACGGCTATGTAGCAGGTACTGGTCCTGCCCCGCAGAACATCAGCCGCCACCAGAATCTGCGGCCCGTGGCAGACCGCGGCTATGGGCTTGTTGGCGGCGGCGAATTCCCTGGTCAGGGATATAATTTTAGGATCGAGGCGCAGGTATTCCGGAGCGCGCCCTCCGGGTATGAACAGAGCATCGTAATCCGCCGATTTCACTTCTTCGAAATCTGCGGTAAGCAAAAACCTGTGTCCGGGTTTCTCGCTGTAGGTCTGATCCCCCTCAAAGTCATGTACAGCCGTTTTAACGTATTCGCCCTTTTTCTTTCCGGGGCAGACCACATCCACCTTGTGCCCGACCATGACCAACATCTGGTAGGGGACCATGATTTCGTAGTCTTCCACAAAGTCGCCGGCAAAGGCAAGAATCTTTTTCACGCTCATCGTATTCTCCACAAAGTTGAATGTTGTTTGAAAAAATGCGCGTTCAGCGGGAGGAGGAGGAATCTCCCCCCTCGGAAGCGGCCGGTTCAGGCGTGTCCCGACAGGATTCCGCCAGGCTCCCGAGCGGAGTCAGGGCATAATTGCGCACCTGGGACAGGGGAAAAAAAACCAAATCCCTTTCCGGCGTGGTGATCTTGAGAGTGCCGCTATCCGTAAGATCAATCGAAACGCAGGGCAGGCTCAAGGCTCCGCCTCCGGTGAAATAAAGGCTCAGAAGCCACTCCTCCCCGCCTTGGCGGGCGGCTTCGTTCTTGCCCAGCCAATCAAGCTGATTATAAATGAGCTCCTGCCAGGCCCGCTGCACTTCCTCCCGGTTCAGCGGCAGGTCGTGCTCACGGCACAGGGCCATTTTCTGGCTGTCAGGAGCCGGAGGAAAGCCGATAATCCAGCCGGTGCCGGCGTCGCGGCCGCAAATGTAACAGGGGATCACGGCGCGCTCTCGCCTTGCCCGGAGAAAGCCCCGCGCAGATAACGCACCCCGTTGGCGAAAACGGCATTGCCCTGAATCGAGCTTTCCCCCCGGCTCCAGCCAGGATGGTTGGTGGGGTGGTTGTAGCCCTCCGGATGCGGCATCAGGCCGAAGACGCGGCCGGAAGGATCGCAAATGCCCGCGATGCCCAGGCTGGAGCCGTTGGGATTGTGGGGGTAAAGCTGCGTGGGGGAGCCGTTGTCGGGATCGGCGTATTGCAGGACTATCTGTCCGCTCTTTTCCAGAGAGCGGAGCACGTCTTCATCCATAGCCACAAAACGCCCTTCCCCATGCCGCACGGGCAGATAAAGCTCTTCCAGGCCACGGGTAAAGACACAGGGGCTGCGCGGGTTCACCTTCAGAGTGCACCAGCGGTCTTCAAAACGGGCCGAGGCGTTGTTGGCCAGGGAACACTGGCGTTCAAAATATTTTCCGTCCAGCGCCGGCAACAGGCCAAGTTTGGCCATGAGCTGAAAACCGTTGCAAATGCCTATGGCGATGCCGCCCTTGTCCAGAAAGGAGCGCAACTGCTCCAGCAAAGGACGCCCGCGATCGTCGGGGGCGTATTGCCAGCGCTGGGCCGCCGCCTGAGCCGCACCCAAATCGTCGCCATCCAGAAATCCGCCGGGGAAAACCAGAAAATTATAATCTTCCAGCCTCGCTTCGCCGGTGCGCAAAGCGGAAAAATGGATGATTCTGGTACTGTCCGCGCCGCCCCGCCGCGCCGCGTATTCGCACTCTATCTCGCAATTCGTGCCGTAACCGGTGATAATTAAAACAGAAACATGCCCTGACATCGCAAACTCCGGAATCAGACCTCCAGTGTAAAGGAGGGCATATATAATACCCGCAAGCGCCCTCAAGAGTCAACGCTGTACAGATGCGATTTCCGGCGTATATTACCTGGAGCGAATTCTCAGCGGCGGAACGCGGCGCCGTAATGGCGGATAACCCCTTTTCAGGACTGGGCAACATGCAAAACACAAAGTTCGTTTTCGTCACCGGCGGGGTGATCTCTTCTCTGGGCAAGGGCCTGGCCGCCTCTTCCATAGCCGTTTTGCTGAAGGCGCGCGGCCTCAAGGTTACCATCCAGAAGCTGGACCCTTACATAAACGTGGATCCGGGCACCATGAACCCCATCCAGCACGGCGAAGTTTTCGTAACCGACGACGGGGCCGAAACCGACATGGACCTGGGCCATTATGAGCGCTTCCTGGGAGACACCCTCTCCCAGCGCAACAATTACACCTCCGGCAGCATTTATTACTCCGTCATCAGAAAGGAACGCCGGGGGGACTACCTGGGAGGCACGGTCCAGGTCATCCCGCATATCACCGACGAGATCAAGCGCAGCATACTCAGCCTGACCGAGCAGAATCCCCCGGATGTGGCCCTGATCGAGATAGGCGGCACAGTGGGCGATATTGAGAGCCAACCTTTTCTGGAGGCCATACGCCAGCTCAAGGGAGACCTGGGCAAAGATCGCTGCCTCTATCTGCATCTCACTCTGGTGCCGCATATGAAGGCTTCCGGAGAGCATAAAACCAAGCCCACGCAGCACAGCGTCAAAGAATTGCGGGGAATAGGCATACAACCGGACATCATACTCTGCCGTTGCGAAATGCCCCTGGAAGACGATCTGAAAAACAAGATAGCCCTGTTCTGCGATGTGGACTCGGACGCCGTGTTTTCCGCTGTTGACGTGCGCAATATCTATGAAGTCCCTCTGCGTTTTTATGACGAGGGGCTGGACCAGAAGGTGGCCATCATGCTGCGCCTGCCGGCCAAAAACGCCGATCTCGCGGACTGGCGCGCCTTGGTGCATACGGTCTACCATCCGGAACATTCCGTCAGAATCGCGCTGGTGGGCAAATATGTGGAACTCAGGGAGGCCTACAAAAGCCTGCATGAAGCCCTGAGCCACGGAGGCATAGCCAACCGTAGTCTGGTGGATCTGCATTACATCAATTCCGAGGAGATAACCCCGGAAAATGTGGAAAGCTTTCTCCAGGGCATGGACGGCATTTTGGTGCCCGGAGGCTTCGGCATACGGGGCATTGAAGGCAAAATCCTCGCGGCCCGCCACGCCCGTGAGCGCAAAATACCCTTTTTCGGCATCTGTCTGGGCATGCAGTGCGCGGTGATTGAAATTTCCCGTAATGTTCTCGGCCTGCCCCGGGCCAACTCCGAAGAATTCGCTCCCCTCTGCGACGACAAGGTCATCTACCTGATGCGCGAGTGGTATGACCCGCGCACTGACCGGCAGGAGCAGCGCGACAGCGAGAGCAACAAGGGCGGCACCATGCGCCTCGGTTCCTACCCCTGCCGTCTTTACCCCGGCTCCCTGGCGGAAAAGGCTTATGGAACGGGGCATATTGACGAACGCCACCGGCACCGCTACGAATTCAATATGATCTATCGCGAGCGCCTGGAGCAGGCGGGTCTGCTCTTCAGCGGCATCTCTCCGGACGGAAAGCTGGCGGAAATAATCGAACTCAAAGATCACCCCTGGTTTCTGGGCTGCCAGTTTCATCCGGAATTCAAATCCAATCCCATGAAGCCGCATCCCCTGTTCCGCGAATTCATCAAAGCGGCCCTGGAAGCCGGCCGTAAAGCCCAGCCCCCGCAACCCTGAAAAAACCTAGGACACGGATATTTTGGATACACAGAACCGCGCAACCCCCCCGGCAGAGCCTGAGGCGGAAACGGCGCAACCGGGAGAAAACTCCCGGCGCGACTCCACGGCTTTATACGCCCTGCTGAAAAAGCGCCCCTTTATCATTGCCGGCCCCTGCGTGCTGGAGAGTTTTGAGCTGGCCCTGTCCACAGCCCTGGCCGTGCGCGAGGCCGCCGAAGCCGCCGGCCTCGCGGCGGTGTTCAAAAGCTCTTACGACAAGGCCAACCGCAGTTCCGTCAGCGGATTTCGCGGACCTGGCCAGGAACTGGGCCTGGAGTGGCTGGCCCGCATCCGGGAGGAAAGCGGCCTGCCTGTCCTTACGGACATCCACGAACGGGAGGAAGCGATCCTGGCGGCGAAAACAGTGGACATACTCCAGATTCCGGCCCTTTTATCCCGCCAGACCTCCCTTTTGCTGGCAGCCGGGCAGACAGGCAGGATTGTGAACATAAAAAAAGGGCAATTCCTCTCCCCCGCGGAAATGCGGGGCTCTCTCGAAAAGGTCCGTTCCACCGGCAACGGCCTGGTAATGGCCACGGAACGCGGCAGTTCCTTCGGTTACAACAACCTGGTGGTGGATATGCGTTCCTTCGGCGTCATGCGGGAATTCGACGCGCCGCTGATCATGGACGCCACACACGCGGCCCAGTTGCCGGGTAGCCTGGGAGGAAGCTCCGGCGGAGAGCGGCGCCATGTTCCCATCCTGGCCCGGGCGGCCGTGGCCGCCGGGGCGGACGGGATTTTCATGGAATGCCACCCGGACCCGGATCGAGCGCTCTGTGACGGGCCCAACAGCCTCCGGCTCAAGGATCTGCCGGCCCTGCTTAAAACTTTATCCGCTCTGTGGGAGGTCTGCCGTGCCGGATGCTGAAAAGAATCTCTCCAAGGCCCTGGCCGTTCTGGATCTGGATCCGGACTTCCCGGCGCAACGGGCCAAAGCCGTAAAACTGGTAGTGCTGGACGTGGACGGCGTGCTCACCGACGGCGGCCTCTATTACAACGATGCCGGTCTGGCCTTTAAGCGCTTTGACGTGCAGGACGGCCTGGGCATCAGGCAGGCCATGCGGGCGGGCATTGAAATAGCGCTTATTTCGGGCATGAAGTCCGGCGCTCTGGAGCAGCGGGCCGCGGATCTGGGCATCACGGAATGCCACGCCGGACGCTTTCACAAGCTTCCCTGCCTGCTGGAGATCATGCAAAAAAACAACCTGGAGTGGGAGAATGTCGCCTGCATGGGCGACGACGTTATTGATCTCTCCATGCTGCGTCTGGCCGGACTGGCTGTGGCCGTGCGGAACGCCCAGCCGGAGGCGAAATTCCTGGCCCATTATATCTCCCCTCTGGCCGGCGGCAGAGGCGCGGTGCGGCAGGTGCTGCGGCATATCCTGGCCGCGCAGGGCCGGCAGGAGGAATTGCTGAACTACTTCCTGAGTCTGGAGGAAGAGACGGAACGGCAGTGAAAACAAGAAATGTTCTCGCCTGCCTGCTTTGCGCCGGCCTGGCGATTTTCATCTGGAAGAGAGGAGCCGAAGATCCCTCCCCGGAAGATCTTTCGGAGTATGCCGCTTCGGACGAATCCTCGGATATGGATATTACAGGACTGGAAATACATCAGGGTGAAGACGGGCGCGAACTGTGGAACCTCAGAGCCACGCGCGCGGTCATGGCTCAGCAGGACGGAGATATTGTTGCGGAAAATCCTTTTCTGACATATTATATCCGCGAATCCGCCAGCACCGGCGCTGGCGCTTCTTTTTCCTCCTCCGGCCAAGAGGAAGAAACCGTAACCGTGCAGTCCGGCAGCGGAGATGTGAACCAGCGGGAGAACCGCATCCGCTTTGCGGGAGACGTGGTGGTTAAACGGAAGGAAGACGTTCTATACACTAATCTTCTCATTTATGAAGGCCAGGATCGCTCCATGTTCTGCCCGGAGACTTCCACTCTGATCCGTCCGGGGCTGCGGGGCGAATCCGCGGAATTGCTCTGGAATCTGGCGGACAACGTCCTGTTCGGCAAAAACGGCGTCAGCATAACCCTGGAAACGGAGCGCCGGATTGAACGCCGCGCCGTTTCATCTTCCGCGCGCTGAATGCAAACCCTGCGAAAATCCATGCCTGCATTGAATTTGCCGACAATCCGTCTCCGCCTCATACTTGCGGCCGCCCTCATCTGCCTCCTTTCCGCGACCGCCCGGGGCGGGGTAGAAGCTCTGGCGGCAACCGGGGAGCGGGGCGACCGACCGGGATCATCCACTGTTATGACCAATATAACGGCCGATAACATGATCTACGATTCCCTCGCTCTCAAGGTGACCTTTGCCGGAAACGTGCGGGTCTCTCACCCGGATTTTACCCTGAAGTCGGACGCCTTGCAGTTGTTTCTGACTGAAAGCGCCTCGCGCGGGCTCAGCGGAGGACAGGACGGGCTGAGTTCCGGAGCCTTGCGTAAAATCATCGCCGAATCCAGAGTGAATATAACGCTGCCGGACGGCAAAAGCGCGAATTGCGCCAAGGCCACTTATACCGTAAATGAGGAGATTATGC
This sequence comes from Deltaproteobacteria bacterium, assembly GCA_031275645.1. Lineage (GTDB taxonomy): Bacteria > Desulfobacterota > Desulfovibrionia > Desulfovibrionales > Desulfovibrionaceae > WRHT01. Next base: position 40,382 of record JAISOL010000009.1, on the reverse strand, counting down.
TCATGGAAGGGAATCCCGTGCTGCGGGAAGGCAATAATCAAATCCGCGGCGACAGGATGATTTTCTATCTGCGAGAAAACCGTAACGAGGTGCACGGACGCGTAACCATGGATTTCACGTCTGGCGAGGCCCAGGGACAGAGCGGCGCCGGCACGGGCAGGAGCGGCGCGCCGAACGCCAGATAACCCATGAGCGAGATAGCGACTGAAAATCTGAGCAAATATTACGGAAAGCACGCCGTAGTGATAGACGTCTCCATCAGGACGGGCACCGGCGAAATCGTGGGACTGCTCGGACCCAACGGCGCCGGAAAGACCACCACCTTTTACATGATCACCGGCCTGCGCAAGCCCAGTTCCGGGCGCATTCTGCTGGACGGCACGGATATAGCCGGTTGGCAGCTCCATGAAAGGGCCAGGGTGGGGTTGTCCTACCTGCCTCAGGAAAATTCCGTTTTTCGCAGCCTGAGCGTGCTGGACAATCTCATGATCATCCTGGAATACACCGACCTGCCGCGCGCGCGATGCCGGGAGAGAGCCATGGAACTCCTGCGGGAGTTTCACATAGATCATCTGGCCAAGTCCACGGCTTCCTTTCTTTCCGGCGGAGAACGGCGCAGGCTCGAGCTGGCCCGCTCCCTGATCCGAAACCCCAAATTCATACTGCTGGACGAGCCTTTTGCGGGTATAGACCCGGTGGCGGTGGATGATATACAGAGTCTGGTCCTGGATCTTAAAAAGAAAGGCATAGGCGTGTTCATTTCCGACCACAATGTGCGGGAAACCCTGCTCATCTGCGACCGGGCCTACCTCATGCACCAGGGAAGGGTAATCATTGAGGGCTCCCCGGAAAAAATCGTGGCCGATCCCAAAGCCAGAAGCGTTTACCTCGGCAGGGACTTCTACCTGTAGTTTCCGCTTCCGGATCCCCTCCATAATTTATATGCGTCTGCCCTGATTTTTTTCCTTTTTGCCCTTGCAAAAAGGCAAAATTTTAGTTATGATGTTTTCTGCTTAGTAATAATAGGTATTATTAACATCCTATCTTTTTATTAAGCGCTGCCTTTTTTGTTTCTTTTTTTTATTGTCTTAGCAAGTGTAAATGGACAATTTTCCCGCTTAAACCGGACAGACCGGTCAAGCTGGCGTATGTGCGTTATGGCGGGAGCATCGCCATCGCCGGAGTCTGGACTGAACTTCACGGAAGAGCAAGTTGACGGCGCGCCGTACGCTGAATGCGTATTTTAGGAGGATTATATGAACGACTATGGTATGGGTGAATTTTTCAAAAAAAGCTTCGAGATCCAGCAAAATATGGCCAAAACCTGGATGGATGCGTTAAATACGTCCGCAACCGGCGCATCTGGCGGAAAAACAGCCGACGAAGACCCTCTTTCCGCAACAATCGGCGCTTACAAAGGAATTTACGAGACGTGGCAAAAAAACTTCATTGACAACCCGTGGGTAAAACTGACGCCGTGGAACTACAATCTGTTCAATTCGGAAAATCCCATGCGCGACATGTTCAACAAAATGATGAACAGCGGCAAGTCGCTCACCGATCTCTCAGACATCTGGCAGCGGCTTGTGGGCAAGGATCCTTTCAAGACGCGGGACGAAATCCTGAAGTTCATTGAAGACAACAGGACCGCTTTTGAAAAACTGTCCGGAGACTTCATCAACCCGTTCATCCCGGAGAGCATGCGGCCGCTGGTCGCCAACGCCGCTGCCCTGGCGAAACAATATGAAACCATCGGCAAAGATTTCACGAGGCCCTGGCAGGAACTCAGCCAAAGAACCGCCGAGGACATCAAAAAAATCATGAGTGGCGACACTTCGGCATACGCGAGCTTCTATGCGAGCCTGAATCGGGCCTATGAGGAGTCCTTCGGCAAGATTTTCAACGCCGCCGGGCTCGGTTTGACCCGTGAACAAAATGAGGAACTTTTGGGCCAGTTCGATGCTTTCTTCAAGATGATCATCTCCCTGACGGAATTGGTGTCCCTGGTCACCGACGTGTCGCGGGAAAACATGGTGTCCGTCATTGAAGCGTACCAGCGCCTGGTCACAGAGGGCAACCAGCCTCAATCGCTCAAGGAGTTCTACGACCTCTGGGTCAAGATCAATGAGGACTCGTTCGTCAAGGTGTTCGGAACACCGCAGTTCTCCCGTATATTCTGTGATTTCGCGAAGAGATCCTGCGAATTCAAAATCCACCTCGACAAGGTGCTGGAGCAGACCTTAAGCTGGGCGCCGTTCCCCAAAAATTCGGACATGACCAGTCTGTACAAGACCGTGTACGAACTGCGCAAATCCGAGTACCAGAATACCAAGCAGTTGGCTGAAATACGCGAAGAACTGGCCGTACTCCGGGCCGCAGTGGAACAACTGACCGCTTCCAAGAAGGGAGACAAGTAATTATGAATGCCATGCTTTTTGAAAAAGCCGCTCAGGAAACCATTGATTTCCAGAGTAACGTGCTCAAGGGTATCAAAACTCTAATCAATATGCCCAAAGATGACATCAAATCCGACACCTTGGAAAAGGATAAGGTATTTTCCATAGGCAAGATGAAAATGTATCATTACAAACCCGTAAAAACAGGCTCCTCCAAGGTGAAAATTCCCGTGCTGGTCACCTACGCGCTGGTGAACAAGCAATACATGATGGACATTCAGCCCGACCGTTCGGTCATCAAAGCGTTTCTTGAAGCCGGACTGGATGTGTACATAATCGACTGGGGCTACCCCACGGCCGAAGATCGCTACATGAGCATGGACGACCATATCAACTGGTATATGGACGAGTGCGTCGATTTCATCCGCAAGGAAACGAACCACAAAAAAATCAACCTGCTCGGCGTATGCCAGGGCGGCACCTTCTCGACTATTTACACCGCCTTGCATCAGGACAAGATCAACGCTCTGGTGACTATGGTCACTCCCGTGGATTTCAGCCCCAACGACGCTCTGCTGTTCGCCTGGAGCAAATTCCTGGACGCCGACGCTCTGGTGGATGCCTACGGGGTCATTCCCGGCGGGGTGATGAACGTGAGTTACCTGATGCTCAAGCCCTTCTCCCTTACGCTGGACAAATATATCAGTCTGGCCGTGAACAAGCAGATTGAGGATCCGGAGTTTCTCGGCAACTTCCTGCGGATGGAAAAATGGATTTTCGATTCCCCCGCCCAGGCCGGAGATACCATACGGCAGTTCATCAACGACCTCTACAAGGACAACAAGCTGATAAAGGGAGAACTGGAGCTCGGCGGCAGGAAGGTTGATCTGAAAAACATTACCTGCCCTCTCTTCGCCATTTGCGCCGAATATGACCATCTGGTGCCCCTGTCCTCCAGTAAACCCCTGATGGACGCCGTGGGCAGTTCGGACAAGACCTTCATTTCCTTCCCCGTGGGACATATAGGCATGTACGTCAGTTCCAGAAGCCAGAAGGAAATAGCGCCCCAGATCGGCCGCTGGCTGGCGGAAAAAAGCAAGAAGTAACCAGGGCCTGATCGAGGCCTGATACAATGGGGGGGCTGGGGCTGACGCCCCAACCCCCTCCCTAGCCTCCCTAGGACGGCCAGCACCGCGGGCCCATACCGACTGTCTTCAAACCTGGGAGAGCGCCTCTCCCGCGCCCTTCACCTTCTGTCTCACTCCCGATCCCAGCCGTAGCCGCTTTCCGGAGCTTGCTTTATATTTAAATAAATGGCATGATTCTGGCATAAGTGTGTTTCCTGCCGGCTAAGGTTCCGACCTCTGCACTGTTTGTTTTTACCAGAAACTTGTTACTGTGGATGCCACATGGCCTTGGAACTGAGACAACAACTGAAATTGAGCCAGCAGTTGACCATGACGCCCCAACTGCAGCAGGCGATCAAACTCCTCCAGCTTTCGCGTCTGGAACTTGCGGATATGGTACAGCAGGAAATGTTGGAGAATCCCTGTCTGGAGGAAAAACCGGAAGAGCCGGAGCAGGACGGCTACGAGGAGAGGGTGGAGGCTCCGGCCGGCGAGTCTGCGGAAAACGATGATATTTATGACAAGGAAGTAGCCAGGAACGCGGATTGGGAAGACTATCTGGGAGATTTCGCCAGCACCTCGCGCCAGGCAAGCCTGCGTGAAAGCGAACTGCCCGAAGACTCAAACATCTTTGAAAACAGTTATTCCACCAGAGCCAGCCTGGAAGGACATCTGCTCTGGCAATTGTATCTTTCCCCTCTTTCCGGAAAAGAGCAGGAAATAGGCGAAGCGATCATCAATAACCTGGGTTCCAACGGTTACCTTCAATCCAGCATTGAAGACGTGGCCGGCATAGCCGGCTGTTCGGCCGGGAGAGCCGAAAGCGTGCTTAAAAAAGTGCAGCTTTTCGATCCCGTGGGCGTGGCGGCGCGCACGCCGCAGGAGTGTCTGCTGGTGCAAATGGAGGTATTGCATTACGACCGCGACCCCATTCTGGTTTCCCTGGTGCGGGATCATCTTGAAGATCTTCAGGAGCGCCGTTATAAACCCATTATGCGCAAATTCAAACTTACCCAGGAGGATTTCAGAGAGTATCTTGATATTATTCAGACTCTTGACCCCATGCCCGGAGCCAGTTACGGAGATGTCGAACCGCACTATGTGGAGCCGGATGTCTATGTGTACAAGCATGAAGGCGAATTTTTGGTAGTGTTGAACGAAGAGGGCATCCCCCAGCTCCAGCTTTCCTCCCTGTACGCGGGCAGCCTGGGCGCCATGCGCAACGGCAGGGACAAGGAATACCTGCAGGAAAAATTCAACTCCGCCCGCTGGTTGATCAAAAGCCTGCATCAACGCCAGAGGACATTGTACAAAGTAATGGAAAGCATAGTACGCCACCAGCAGGATTTCTTCGAGTTCGGGCCATCCCGTCTGAAACCTCTCATCCTCAAGGAAATAGCCGAGGATGTGGGCATGCACGAATCGACCATCAGCCGGGTCACCACCAACAAATACGCCGCCACCCCGCACGGACTGTTCGAACTCAAGTTCTTCTTCAACAGTTCCCTGGCCTTGTCCGACGGCAACGAGGTAGGCTCTGAAAGCGTAAAAATTCTGATCAAAAAATACATCGCCGAGGAAGACGCCAAGGCTCCCCTGAGCGATGAAAAAATTGTGAACATGCTCAAGGAGGCCCTGGGAGTGAATATCGCGCGGCGCACCGTGGCCAAGTACCGCACCGCCCTGGGCATAGATTCATCTTCAAGGCGCAGAGAAATGCTCTGACTCTTCCGGGAAGGCGTCCCCCAATGAAACTCACAGAGGATTCTATATGAATATCGCTTACACCTTCAGAAATTTTGATCCTTCGGAACATCTTAAAAGCTATGCCGTCCGCCGTTTCCACAAACTGGCCCGCTTTATGCCCAAGGCGAACAATATAGCCCTGAACGTCAATATGGCGGTGGACAAGTTCAGGCACAAGATCGAAGTGCAGGTGAGCGGAGACAACCTGAATATCTCCGCCGTGGAACAGTCGCAGGATATGTATTCCAGCGTGGACATGGTGCTGGAGAAATTGGAAGCCCAGCTCAAAAAGCATGTGGAAAAAGTAAAGGACAAACGCCGGAACAAGGCGGCTGAATCCGAGGAATTCGTGGAATATTCCTCCGGAAGGAACGTAACCACGCGCAAAGTGGTGGAACGGGATCATTTTGAGCCCAAACCCATGCATGTGGATGAAGCGGCCATGCAACTGGAACAGCGCGACGACATTTTCCTGGTCTTTCTCAACGCGGAAACGGAACAGGTCAATGTGCTCTATAAAAGAAGCAACGGAAACCTGGGACTTATTTCTCCAGGGTTCAAATAATGTCTTTGGGCGATTATCTCCTGCGCGAAAACATCCTGGCGGACTTTTCCGCGCGGAACAAAGAGGAAGCCCTGGCCTCCCTGGTCGGACAGGCCTGCCTGAACTGCCCCGGCCTGGATAAGCCCAAGGCTCTGGAAGTGTTGCGTCAGCGCGAAACCCTCGGCTCCACCGGCATAGGCGATGGTCTGGCCATTCCGCACGGCAAGGTTGAAGGCTGTCCCAGGATCGTTGTAATCCTGGCCCGCAGCCGCGCCGGCTGCGACTTCAACTCCGTTGACGGGCGTGAATGCCGCATCTTGTGCCTGCTTCTGGCCCCGCCTGAAGCGGCGGGCACATATCTGAACGTGCTGGGCCGTTTCGCCCGTATATTCAGGAGCGAGGAACTAAAGGAGAGCTTCATGGCAGCGGCCTCCGCCAAAGATATATGGAATATGCTGGAGACAGCCTGGAATGAACACGCATAGCCAGGCGGCCAGTTCCGACTTTTCCCTGATTATCCTGGCCGGGCTTTCCGGAGCGGGCAAAACCGCGGCCCTTGATGTTTTCGAGGATATGCAGTTTTTTACGCTCGACGGTCTGCCTCTGGAACTTGTCTCCCCCATGCTCCCTCTTCTGAACTCCGGCGCCTTGTCCCACTACCGGGGCATCGTGGTGGGAGTGGATCTGCGCCGGCACTATTCCGAAAACGATTTTCATAAATTCCTCGGCGAGCTGCACGGCAAATTCACCAAACTGCGCCTGCTTTTTATGGATGCGGACACCGAGGTCATCATCCGCCGCTATGCCGCCACCAGGCGTCCGCATCCTCTGGAAGCCGAGGGCCTGGGTCTGGAAAAAGCCGTGAACGCCGAACGGACGCGCCTTGCCCCCCTGAAAAACAGGGCGGACCTGCTTTTTGACACCAGTTCGTCTTCCATTCACGATCTGCGCCGGCATATACGCCAATATGCCGCGCAGTTGGATGAAAAGCAAAAACGGCTCAGGGTGCATCTGCTCTCTTTCGGCTTCAAGCACGGGCAGCCCACGGAAGCGGAAATGATCTACGATCTGCGTTTTCTGCCCAACCCATATTTTGTGGAAGAACTGCGCCCCTTAAGCGGGCTGGATCGCTCCATTTCCGATTACGTGCTCAAACACGATCCCGGACGCTCTTTTATGGAGCGCCTGCTGGACTTTCTGGGATACCTTCTGCCCTTGTTCGAAGCCGAGGGGCGTTACCGGGTTACCGTAGCTTTCGGCTGTACCGGCGGCAGACACAGATCCGTGGCCGTCACCGAGGCGGCAGGACATATTTTGAAGACACAGGGTTTCGCCGTAAGCATTGAACACCGGCATCTGGAACTGCAGACAGGAGCCGGGTGAATCGCCCGCTGCTTGTAAGGAAATTTTGATGGACCAGGAAAAAGAAAAGGCCGAAGTGCAGGTGGGTATTGTCATTGTAACCCATTGTGACTATGGAGAGGCTCTTTTGCGCGCCGCCGGACATATTCTTGGTAAAGTGGAAGACTGCGCCTCCATCCAGGTGGATATAAGCAGCGATGTCGCCGAAACGGTCAAGCGCCTGAAAGAGGCGGCCGAACGCCTGGACAACGGGCTGGGCGTGCTTCTGCTCACCGACATGTTCGGAGGCACCCCCACCAACCTCAGCCTTTCCCTGCTGGGTCAGGCGAACGGCCGCAACGAGGTGATCACCGGAGTAAATCTGCCCATGCTCCTGAAAATCCTGAACAACCGCAAGCAGGATCTGCGTAGCCTGGCTGATCTGGCCTGCTCCGCTGGACGCGAAGGCATTGCCGTGGCCGGGGAAATCCTGCGCAACCGGGTCAAGAAAAGCGAAACAGCCTGAGACATGAGCCATGATCTGGTATCGCATCGACAACCGTCTGGTCCACGGACAGATCATCGAATCCTGGCTGCCCTACACCAAGGCCTCAGTCCTGGTCATTGCCAATGATGAGCTGGCGGAACAGGAACTGCGCCGGGAAATCATGCTCATGGCCGTGCCTTCCCGCGTGCGCACGGAATTCCTGCGCCTGGACGAACTGCTCTCTTTCGTGGAGAAGGCCACGGCTCTCAAACTGAACGTTCTGGTGCTTTTCGCCGACTGCCGCGACGCCCGCAAGGCCCATGACATGGGAACTCCGCTGCTGGTCTGCAATGTCGGCAATATACATTATTCCGAGGGGAAAAAACAGCTTTGCGCCCATATAGCCCTCTCCGCCGACGACGAGATCTGTCTGCGCCTCCTGCAAAGCAGGGGAGTGGAACTGGACTTCCGATGTATTCCGGCCGACAAGCCCGAAGTAAACGGCTGGTAGGAAACATGGAAGCTGTATCCCACCTGTACGCGCACCCGGCCGTCTTCGCGCTCTGCGGCCTGTTTTTTCTCCTGCTTCGTCTGGGTTACCACTGCTTCGGGCTGATTCTGTGCCGGCATCCTCTGACGGCCGGGATTGTCCTGTGGCTGCTCACGCAGGACAACAATCTCCTTTTGGCCGCGTTTTTTTTTGAATTGTTCTGGCTGGATCTGTTTCACGCCGGCACCTATGTCCCGCCGGATTCCCTTTTTGCCTACCTGGTTTTTGCGCCGCTCCTGCTGTATTTCAATCTGCGCGGCACGGAAAATTTCGCTTTCGCCCTGCCCCTGTGCCTGCCCCTGGCTCCGCTGAGCGCCAGGATGGAAGAATTTTTGCGGCGCCGCCAGATCAGCTTTTATCACCAGATAAACAGAGCTATCGACAGAAGCCTGGGCTCCCTGGAGCATAGCCCGGAACAAGGCGAAGAAGCCGGGACAGCAGGCTCCTCCGGCCGCGAACCGGTTGCGGATTCCATGAAGAATATTATCCGCCTGGGCATGTGCCAGGTCCTTCTTCTGGGGGCCGGATTTTATGCCGCCTCAGCTCTGGGAGCCTGGGTACTGGCAAACCTGCTGCTGAAAAACCTTGCGGGCATCCATAACCTTTCCTGGTGCAACTGGGGAGTACTGCTCTGCCTTGCCTCCCTGGGAGGACTGATGGCCCTGCGCATACCGGCGGCTATGGTCTGCTTTGTCGCCTGCGCCGCGGTTCTGGGCGGGTTCTTCATTTTTTAGAGCGAGATTGCCGCAAACCGCTTTTATAGCATGGGTTCACAATCCAAAAAGGATAAGGATTCGCCGGCAAATCCTCGTACTAGAGACTGGAAGCGATGAGCCCCACAGGGCGGAAATCCTCACGCGGAGCGGCCAGGGCTCTGTCAATACTCAGCAGCATGGCTTCCTTGTCCTGGGGGAGACGTCCGTGAATGTCGGCGAAATTCAGCCAGTGATCGCTCAAAAAGAGACCGTTTCCCTCCAGGTTTTCCACCAGCAGACGCAACTCGCGCAACACTCCGCGCGGTTCCTGCAGGGAAAAATTCCCGGCCAGAAAATCTTCGCCCAATTCCGTATCCGGCATGGGGCTGAAGGTGCGGACACGTATAAAATCAGGGTCCACCGCGTTCAAAACCCTGGCGCTGTCCAGAGCGTGAGCTTCCCACATTTCCCTGCCTCCCAGCCCGGCCATATAGTACATGCTCAGTTCTATGCCGGCGGCGCGCACAGCCCGCCCTCCCTCTATGTGCTTGCGCATGCTCGTTCCCTTGTTCACTCTGAGCAGCAGAGGGTCATGTCCGCTTTCCATGCCGCAGTGCAGGCGGGTGAGACCGGCGGCGCGCAATTCTTCCCATTCTTCCCTGGTCTTGAGGGAAAGATACTGCGACGCTCCATAGGAAGTCACGCGTTCAAGCCCCGGAAATACTTCGCGGAGTCTGCGCAAAATCCTCAGCAGTTGCTCCGTGCGCATGATCGCGCTGTTGCCGTCAGCCAGAAAGATCGTGCGGACGGAACGGGGATCGTAATACCTCCCGGCTTCCTCTATGTCCTCCAGGATATCTCCCAGCTTACGGATGCGGAAACGCTTCTCCTTGTACATATTGCAGAAACGGCAGCGATTGTGCGGACAGCCGACGGTTGCCTGAATAATAAGACTGCCGCCCTCGGAGGGAGGACGGTAGATAATTCCTTCGTAACGCATATATCACCCATCCGGTGATGCGCCCTGAAACTTGCCGGGCGGTAAAAGGGTTAAACAAAAGCCCGCCGCGGAACGCGGCGGCTGGAAATAAATAAGAATGGAACACGCCCCTGTCAACAAACCGCCCGGATCATGCGGCTCCGGCCTCATACCGCCCTGGGAGGCATAACTCCGGACATGTGCCATGCACAGAACTTGTTAAAGGCAGCCTGATAAGGGAAAAGGCAAGCTAAGAAACCGCTAATTCCTGTCCGAACAAGGGGGACCACCTCTGTCCGCCGCCTTGGGCGCCACCTACGTTGACATCGTCAAAGGATTTGAGGCTGGCAGTCTGCCGTTTCCAACTATGTCTTTTTTAGACAGGTTCAACTTGTCCAAAGTGGTTTGATTCCGATTCCCGGCATACTTCCTTGACAAAACGGCCGGCTGAGCCTATAACCACGAATTCACGCGCCGGATGGATGATCCCCACCCAGGCGATGCGAAGCACAGCAACGCCCGCGAGATTGGCGCGGCGGACCTTGCCCGCGGCCAAGCTACAATCTCAAGCGCAAAATGCTCTCAAAATGCTCTTCCAAGGAGAACATATATGGCTACTTCCTGTCTCTTATTCGCAATGCTCTGCGCCGCCGGAGCGATTTTTTACGGCATAAAATCAAGCAAGGAAATTCTCGCCCTGCCCGCCGGAGACGAGCGCATGCAGAAAATAGCCGGAGCCATTCAGGAAGGAGCTTCGGCCTATCTGCGCCGGCAGTATATCACCATCGCCTTTGTGGGCCTGATCATCTTTATTCTCCTCTGGATCGCCCTGGGCTTCGGCACGGCCTTCGGCTTCGCCCTGGGCGCCGTGCTTTCTGGAGCGGCGGGCTTTATCGGCATGAACGTATCGGTGCGCGCCAACGTGCGAACCGCCGAAGCCGCCAGAAGCGGCCTCGCCCATGCTCTGAGAGTGGCCTTCAAGGGCGGTTCCATCACCGGCTTTCTGGTGGTGGGCCTGGGGCTGGCCGGAGTCGCCGGCTACTATTCCCTGTTTCTGCTCTTCAGCGACGCCGCCCCGGCTGAGCTGGTAAAACCCCTGATTGGCCTGGGTTTTGGGGGATCGCTCATTTCCATCTTCGCCCGTCTGGGGGGAGGCATCTTCACCAAAGGCGCGGATGTGGGGGCTGACCTCGTGGGCAAGGTGGAAGCCGGCATTCCCGAGGACGACCCGCGCAACCCCGCCGTCATCGCCGACAACGTGGGCGACAATGTGGGCGACTGCGCCGGCATGGCCGCCGATCTCTTTGAAACCTACGCCGTGACCATCATCGCCACCATGCTTCTGGGCGCCCTGCTCTTCACGGAATCCGCCTACAACGCCGTTGCCTATCCTCTGACCATGGGCGGATTCTCCATCATTGCCTCCATCATAGGCTGCCGTTTCGTCAAAATAGCCGCCGACGGCAAAATCATGAAAGCCCTGTACAAGGGGCTCATAGTCTCCGCCCTCATAGCCCTGGCCGGTTTCTATCCCATCACCCTGCTGCTCATGCCGGACAACGGGCTGGATTCCACTCTGGGCATCAACGGCGGCGCCCATCTTCGCCTGTACGGAGCCGCGGCCACCGGTCTCCTCCTCACCGGCCTCATGGTCTGGCTGACCGAATATTTCACTTCCACGGAGTACAGCCCGGTGCGCGGCATAGCCGAAGCCTCCCAGACCGGACACGGCACCAACATCATAGCCGGTCTGGCCCTGTCCATGCGCTCCACCGCCCTGCCCGTCCTGAGCGTATGCCTGGCCATTTATCTTTCATATGCCCTGGCCGGACTATACGGTATTGCCGTCGCCGCCACGGCCATGCTCTCCATGACCGGAATCATCGTGGCCATCGACGCTTACGGACCCATCACCGACAATGCCGGCGGCATCGCCGAAATGGCGGAACTGCCCGAGGAAGTGCGCAACATCACCGATCCTCTGGATGCCGTGGGCAACACCACCAAGGCCGTGACCAAGGGCTACGCCATAGGCTCGGCCGGACTGGCCGCCCTGGTTCTGTTCGCCGACTATACCCACGCTCTGGAAACGGCCGGTAAACTCGTCAGTTTCGAGCTCTCCAACCCGGCGGTTATCATCGGCCTCTTCATCGGCGGCATGGTGCCCTATCTTTTCGGGGCCATGGGCATGCAGGCCGTGGGCCGGGCGGCCGGTTCCGTGGTCAACGAAGTGCGCCGCCAGTTCAGGGATATACCCGGCATCATGACCGGCGAAAGCAAACCCGACTATTCCAGGGCGGTGGATATACTGACCAAGGCCGCCATCAGGGAAATGATCCTCCCCTCCATACTGCCCGTGCTCATCCCCATTCTGGTGGGCGTCGTTCTTCGCGAGATCATGGGGCCTTACGCCGGGGTGCAGGCTCTGGGCGGAGTGCTCATGGGGGCCATCATCACCGGCATCTTCGTGGCCATTTCCATGACCACCGGCGGAGGAGCCTGGGACAACGCCAAAAAATATATTGAGAGCGGGCATTTCGGCGGCAAGGGTTCGGAAACCCACAAGGCCGCGGTCACCGGCGACACCGTGGGAGATCCCTACAAGGATACCGCCGGCCCGGCCATCAACCCCCTGATCAAGATCATCAACATCGTGGCCCTGCTCATCGTTCCCCTGTTGCTGTAAAACTGACCGCGGGAACCTGAAAATCGTGTCCGGCGAAATTTTCAAATGCCCGGCCTGCGGCGCGGAGATAAAACGGCATCCTTCTCCGTTGCCCACCGTGGATATGATCGTCTATGAACCTGGCGCCGGAATCGTGCTGATCCGGCGCCGCTACCCTCCCTTGGGCTGGGCTCTTCCCGGAGGGTTCGTGGATTACGGCGAAAGCGTGGAGGAGGCGGCCAGACGCGAAGCTCTGGAAGAGACTTCCCTGGAAACGGATATAAAAGGGCTGCTGGGCGTGTATTCCGATCCGGCGCGTGACCCCCGCCGGCACACGATAAGCACGGTTTTCTGGGGCAGGACGAATAACCCGGAAAAAATAAAGGGAGGGGACGATGCCGGCGAGGCCGTTTTTTTCCCTCTGGACGCCCTGCCCTCGCCCCTTGTATTCGACCATGCGCGCATAATAAACGACTTCGCCGCCCTGCTCCGCAACGGCACTCCCAGGCAAAACGCGCCGGCCCGACTGTCGGAGGACTGGACAACATCTATAGATATATAGTAATTATTATATACTTGGCTGAAAATACCGGGATTGAGCCCGGAGCGGGCTGCGGCCGGCGTGCCCTCCACCGCGTGCAGAGGCGTAAATGGCAAGACACATCTTCTTCGCTACCTCTGAAATATATCCGTTCTCCAAAACCGGCGGCCTGGGAGACGTCATGGGCGCTTTGCCCCTGACTTTGCACAAAATGGGCATGCCGGTGGCGGTAATCACGCCCTTTTACGGAAGACTGCGCACAGGCAGGCACAAGATAGACCATGTGGCCGAAAATCTGCATGTGGGCTACCCCTGGGAGCCGGTGACCACAGACGTATATTCCACCAATATACAGGGCATGCCTGTATTTTTCATCGATCGCGCGGAATATTTCGACCGCAAGTATTACTACAACACCCCCGCCCATGATTATTTCGACAACGCGGAACGCTTTATCTTCTTCTGCCGGGCAAGTCTGGCCCTCATGCGCCGTCTGGGGACTCCTCCGGCCATTGTCCATATCCACGACTGGCAAAGCGCGCTTCTGCCGGCCTACATCCATTATTACGCCCGGGAAGACCCCTTCTGGGCCAACACTTCCACGGTCTGCACCGTGCACAATCTGGCTTTTCAGGGGCGCTTCTCCTCGCGCCTCTTCGCCGGCTGCGGTCTGCCCGCCGAAGCCTGGAACATGGAAGGAGTGGAATTCCACGGCGACTTGAATATGCTTAAAGCCGGACTGGTTTACGCGAACAGGATTACCACGGTAAGCCCCAGCTACGCCAAGGAAATTCTCACCGAGGAACAGGGCTACGGCCTGGCCGGACTCCTGCGGCGCCGGGCCGGAGATCTTGTGGGCATCATCAACGGGGCGGATTACAGCATCTGGAACCCCTCCACCTGCCGCTTTCTTACCGCCAACTATTCCCCGGAAGATCTCTCGGGAAAAAAAATATGCAAGGAGGATCTGATCGTCGAACTGGGGCTTCTGCCTCAGCTTATCAACCGCCCCCTGCTGGGATTCATCGGCCGCCTGCACGACCAGAAAGGCATTGATCTCCTGAACAAAATAGTTCCTCAGCTCATGCAGCACCATGATCTGGGCATTATCGTTCTGGGTGAAGGCCGCGAGGATTACGAGCTGGAATCCATGGCCCTTGCCCGCGCCTATCCCGGGCGCTACTGCGCCGTAGTGAAATACACCGAAGATCTGGCCCACCGCATCCAGGCCGGTTGCGACTGCTTTCTGATGCCTTCACGCTACGAACCCTGCGGGCTTACCCAGATGTATGCCCTGAAATACGGCACCCCGCCGGTGGCCACGGCCGTGGGAGGGCTGAAAGACAGCATCCGCCCCTGGCCGGCCCCGGACGCGACCGGCTTTACCTGTTACCGTCCCGCCCCCGGCGAATTGTACGACTGCATAATGAAAGCCTGCGCCGTATGGACGCAGAACCGCCCCTTGTGGATCGAAATGATGATCCGGGCCATGAATAAAAATTTTACCTGGAACGATTCCGCCAAAAAGTATATTGAAATTTACAGGGAACTGGGCCTCAAAACCTGACCGCGCCCATTCCTGATTAACGCACTCCAAGGAAAATTCATGACCGCACGCAACTCCGCCGGCCCAAGTAGAAGTCTGTTCATCGAACCTTTTGATCTCTATCTTTTCGGCAAGGGGGAGCACTGGGATCTTTACCGCATTCTGGGCGCGCATCCGCACCGGCAGGATGGAGAAACGGGGTTCCGTTTCGCGGTCTGGGCGCCCAACGCTCTGGAAGTCCACCTGGCCGGAGATTTCAACGAATGGCAATGGGGGCTCTGCCCCCTGTATCCTGTGGGCAGTTCAGGAGTCTGGGCCGCCTTTGTGCCGGGCTTTCAAAAAGGCTGGCTGTACAAGTTCGGCATAAAAGCGAGTAGCGGGCGCATCGTATACAAGGCTGATCCTCTGGCTTTTTACGCCGAAAAACGTCCGGGAAACGCCTCCATCGCCTGGGGGCTCTCGCCTTATGCCTGGGAGGACGAAGATTGGCTGGCCAGACAGGCGGAAAGCTCCATCCAGAAGAGGCCCGTGAGCATTTACGAGGTACATGCCGGATCCTGGCGGCAGCATCCGCGGCCGGACAAGTTTTACAATTATCGCGAAATCGCGGATGCGCTGGCGCCTTATGCGCGGGAAACCGGCTTTACCCACATTGAATTTATGCCTCTGGCGGAGCATCCGCTGGATCTTTCCTGGGGATACCAGACCGGCAGCTATTACGCCCCTACTTCCCGCTTCGGGACGCCGGAGGATCTGAAATACCTGATCAACCGCTGCCATCTGGAAGGGATAGGCGTGATTCTGGATTGGGTGCCGGCCCATTTCCCCAAGGACGACTGGCTGCTGGGGCGTTTTGACGGCACAGCCCTGTATGAGCACCAGGACTCCCGGCAGGGAGAACATCCGGATTGGGGCACCTATATTTTCAACGTAGGCAGGAACGAAGTCAAAAACTTTCTTCTGGCCAACGCCTTGTACTGGATCAAGGAGTTTCACTTTGACGGCCTGCGCATAGACGCCGTAGCCTCCATGCTTTACCTTGATTACTCCCGCAAAAACGGCGAATGGCTGCCCAATAAATACGGCGGCAGAGAAAATATCGAAGCCATAGACTTCCTGCGCACCCTCAACACGGTGGTGCACGGGCAGTATCCCCGCGCCATGACCATAGCCGAGGAATCCACGGCCTGGGCCGGAGTTTCCAGGCCGGTATATACCGGCGGGCTGGGCTTCACCTTCAAATGGAACATGGGCTGGATGCACGACACCCTGGCCTATATGCAGGAAGATCCGCTTTACCGTTCCTATCATCACAACTATCTGACCTTTTCTCTCCTGTACGCCTTCAGCGAAAATTTCATTCTCCCTTTTTCCCACGACGAAGCGGTACACGGCAAAAAGGCCCTGCTCGCCAAAATGCCGGGGGACGCCTGGCAGCAACAGGCCAACCTGCGTCTGCTCTACGCCTACATGTGGGGGCATCCGGGTAAAAAACTTATCTTCATGGGAGGCGAATTCGGACAGTGGAATGAATGGTCGGAAGAGCGCGAACTGGACTGGTCGCTGCTGACCTTTCCGCAGCACTCCGGAATCAAGGCTCTTCTGGAAGATTTGAACCGTCTTTTGCGTGCCTATCCGGCCATGTACGCGAGTGACGATCATTGGGAAGGCTTCCGCTGGGTGGATTTTTCCGACTATGCCTCATCGGTGATCAGTTTCGTCCGCCTGCATAAAGATTCCGTACCTCTGCTCTGGATTTTCAATTTCACGCCCGTGCCTCGCCCGAAATACAAACTCTGGTGGCAATACGGCGCCGAATACCAGGTCTGGCGCGAAATTCTGAATACCGACAGCGCCTATTACGGCGGTTCCAACCTGGTGGGCAATTTTGGAAACCAGAAGCTGCAATATGCGGAAAACGGCCAAAGTTTCTTTGAACTCGCTCTGCCGCCCCTGGGGGCTGTCGTTCTGTCCCCGGCAGAGGTTCAAACCGGGTAGGCTTCCCCGTGCAGATTGTGCTCTTTGAACCGGAAATCCCCCCCAATACCGGCAATGTGGCCCGGCTCTGCGCTGCCTTCGGCCTCCCCCTGCATCTCATAGAACCGCTGGGCTTCAAACTGGAGAACCGCTACTTCCGGCGGGCCGGGCTGGATTACTGGCCGCAGGTGGAACTGCTGGTCTGGCCCTCGTTTTCCACCTACCTGGAGCAAGGGCGCAGAGGACATCGCCTGCTCATGAGCAGCAGCAGACAGGGGGAGCCTGTGCAGCATTTTCGCTTCAGCGAACTGGACGCCCTTGTTCTGGGGCCGGAAACGCGCGGTTTGCCGCGGGATATGCTGCAAACGGCCGACGCCTGCCTGCGCCTGCCCATACGCGGCGGCGTGCGCAGCCTCAACCTTTCTTCGGCGGCGGCCATATTGGCTTACCAGGCCATGCTCGGTTCCGGACTCCTGGAAAGGCTTCACGAAAAAATCGAAGGCGGCCCTGGAATCCCAGGGGAATTCTCTTGCCAAAAGCTGAACTTGCGAGCATAGGGCTTGTCTGTAAGGGAGCGGGCGTAACAGGCAAACGAACAGACAAAAGGAGGCGATTATGCTGGTAATTCTCACTGGGGCGGGCATCAGCAAGGAAAGCGGACTGGATACTTTCCGCGATGCCGGCGGCCTGTGGCAGAAGGTCAGTATGGAAGACGTGGCCACCCCGGAAGGTTTTGCCCGGGATCCCGACGGAGTGCACGCCTTTCATAACTCCCTGCGCAAAACGCTCCTGTCCGAAAGCATTGCCCCCAATGCGGCCCATCTGGCTCTGGGGCGGCTGGAAAAAGAATCCGCCGAGCCGGTGCTGCTGATTACCCAGAACATAGACAACCTGCACGAGCGCGGCGGCAGCAAGGCCGTGCTGCATATGCACGGCGAACTTCTGCAGGCGCGCTGTACCCGCTGCCGGAAGGTCTTCCCCTGGCTGAGCGATCTCTTTACCGCCGATCCCTGCCCGGAGTGCTCCGCCACCGGAACTCTGCGCCCCAACATAGTCTGGTTCGGGGAAGTGCCTTTTTTTATGGACGAGATCTCCCAGGCTCTGAGCCGCTGCTCCACTTTTGTTTCCATAGGGACCTCCGGCAACGTCTATCCGGCCGCCAACTTCTGCGTTCTTGCCCGCCAGGGGGGGGCCAGACTGGTGGAACTTAATCTTGAACCCTCCAATCTGGCCAGAGTCTTCAACGAAAGCCACTACGGCCCGGCCACGCGGATTGTGCCGGAGTGGGTGGAAAGCGTGCTGAAGTCAGGCGCCCCCGGCAAAGACGGGATTTAAAAGCATTGAACCCTAAGTGCATGCCCGATTTTCAAGACGGGGCTGTGTTTGTCAAAGGCTCTGTGAGCCGGGGAATTACGCCTAGAAGGTGTAACGTATTCCAAGCATCACATCGTGCGCCTCAATTCGCCCTATCTTGCTGTAGTAGAGGGAGGCAGAACCATCAGGAAATTTCAAAGGTTCTTTTTTTACATTCCCGGCGTCGATGTAGCGGTAGCCCAAATCAGCCGTCCAATTTCGCGTTATAGCGTACCCCAGACCGCCGCCCAGGCTCCAGGCGAAATTGGTGCTGCTTTTTGTGCCTGTGGAAACCAGGCTGCTGGGGATTCCATCTTCAAGGGAGGAAGCTGAAAAATCGATGAACGCCCAGCCGATGCCGCCGCCGAGATAGGGTCTGAAAGCCGTGCCGGTGGGGATGTCAAACCAGGCATTGAGCATTAAAGTCTGCAACTGTACGGAGGTCTTCATGTCCACGGTGTTGATTATAACGTCAGGATTTCCGTCCCTGGTTACATCCCATGTCGCGCCGACGGAGCCGGATCTGGAGGACTTGTCGCGGGCGGTGTAATCCAGCTCAATCCGCACGGGGATATCCGGGCGTTTATCAAAGTCATATCCCAAGGTCAGGCCACCCCCGAAAACAGTTTCGTTTTTATCGCCCATGCCAAGGGTCTGATGGTCCCAAGCGTAAATCTCGCCTCCATAATTCTCACCACCCGCATACATGCCGAACTTTCTGTTGCTCATCCGCACGTTGCTCATGCCGATTTTCGCGCCGATATAAAGGCCAAGCTGCTCTCCCGACCGGACATCTTCCGCGGCTTGCGCCGTTCCCCATAAGCGTGAACAGTAAAGCGGTAGCGACGAATTTTTTCATAATCTTCTCCTGTGTTTGAAATTGAATATCATTATCGTTAAATGGGCAAAAAAAATTTGCCCGGCGAACCATAGAAAAGCCCGCCCGCCTGAAAAGAAACATATGAGTCACCCCGGCAACGCCGGAAAGAGCACGATAAACCACACAAAAGAGGTGGATACCCTGCCGAATAACAAAAGGCAAGAATTTTTTTTGCGGCCTTATCTCACGGCCTCGAAAGCCTGCCCGAGATCGTCTATGATGTCGTCAATGTGCTCCGTGCCTATGGAAAGACGCACCGTATTGGGCTTGATGCCCGACGCGAGAAGTTCGCTCCCGCTCATCTGGGAGTGGGTGGTGGAAGCCGGGTGAATGACCAGAGACTTCACGTCCGCCACGTTTGCCAGGAGCGAGAAGAGATGAAGCTCCTCGGTGAAGCGTTTGGCCTTTTCCGCATCGCCCTTGAGCTCAAAGGTGAAAATTGAAGCGCCGCCCTTGGGAAAATATTTCTTGTAGAGCGCGTGATCCCGATGCCCCGGCAGGGCGGGATGATTCACCCTTTCTACCTGGGGATGCCTTTTCAGCCAGTCCACCACCTTGAGAGCGTTTTCAATATGCCGCTCGACGCGCAACGAAAGGGTTTCGAGACCCTGGAGGAAAAGAAAGGCGTTGAAGGGCGAGAGAGCGGCGCCGGAATCACGGAGCAGGGTGGTCCTGGCCTTGATGATGTAGGCCAGATTCTTTACCGCATCGGTAAAGACAATGCCGTGGTAGCTGGAATTGGGCCTGCTCAGGCCGGGAAATTTGTCGTTCTGCGCCCAGTCGAATATGCCTCCGTCCACAATCACGCCGCCTATGGAAGTGCCGTGACCGCCGATGAATTTCGTCGCCGAATGGACAACGATATCCACGCCGTACTCAATGGGACGCAACAGGTACGGAGTGGCGAAGGTGCTGTCCACAATCGCGGGGATGCCGTGCCGGTGGGCAATGGCCGCCACCTCTTCCATATCCACAATGCTGGCGTTCGGGTTCCCCACGCTTTCGAAAAAAAGAGCCTTGGTATTCGTCCGGATGGCGCGTTCGAAGTTTGCGGGGTCGCTGCCGTCCACAAAGCTGACCTCCACCCCCATATCTTTGAGAGTATTGGCGAAAAGGTTGTAAGTACCGCCGTAAAGCTGATTGTCCGAGACTATGTGATCGCCGCTTCTGGTGATGTTCTGGATCGCATAGGTGACGGCCGCCGCGCCCGAGGCGGTCGCCAGAGCCGCCACGCCTTTCTCCAGGGCGGCCATGCGCCGCTCAAAGACATCCCAGGTGGGGTTCATGATCCGGGAGTAGATGTTGCCCGCTTCGGCCAGAGCAAAGCGATCCCGCGCGGACTTTGAAGAGGGGAACACATAGGACGTGGTCTGGTAGACGGGAACCGCCCGCGCATCAGTGGCGGAGTCCGGTTTTTCCTGCCCGGCGTGGATCTGAACGGTTTCAAACCTGTAATTTCCATCGGCCATAATGAGTCTCCTTTTTGTCAGATGAAATTCCGTTCTGTTTTTCTCATACGGACCGTGATTCTGTAAATGCCGGAAACCCGTATCCGATATGATTTCTTTGGATATGCATATAACGCGACGGCATGATTAATACGGATCCGCAAAAAACAGCTTGATTTTATCGCACACATGACTAGAATAGGTATTACGCCGAATTCATTAATTCACATCAAACACATCAGGAGAAGACCCATGGCCAAATTTATCAGCCCTGAAGAAGCCGCTGCCCTTGTAAATGACAACGACATTCTGGCTACAGAAGGCTTTGTGCGGAATATGTTCCCGGAACAACTGGCCTGCGCTTTGGAAGAGCGCTTCCTGAAGACAGGTTCCCCAAAGAATCTCACTCTGATTTATGCCGCGGGACAGGCCGATTTGAATCACCTGGGGCATGAGGGCCTGCTGAAAAGAGTCATCGGCGGACACTGGAACCTGAGCCCCAACCTCGGCAAACTCGCCGTGGAAAACAAAATCGAAGCCTACAACCTTCCCCAGGGCACCATTGCCCAGCTCTTCCGCGACACGGCCGCCGGCAAGGTGGGCACGGTAACCCATGTCGGACTCAAGACTTTCGTGGATCCCCGTCTGGACGGCGGCAAACTCAATTCCGCCACCAAGGAGGATATTGTCGAGGTTGTCACTCTGGGCGGACGGGAGCAGTTGCTGTACAAGGCCCATCGCCCGAACTGCTGTTTCCTGCGCGGCACCTGTGCCGACGAAAAGGGCAATATCTCCTTTGAAAGCGAGGGCGTGACCCTTGGCGCCCTGTCCATAGCCCAGGCGGTCAAAGCCAACGGCGGCAAGGTCATTGTCCAGGTGGGCAAGGTGGTCAAGGCGGGGAGCATTGACTCCAAGTCCGTGCGCATCCCCCATATCTACGTTGACGCCGTGGTGGAGGTTCCCTTTGAAAAGAACATGACAGAGGCCTTGCCCGGCATGATCGATGTTCATGCGGGCATGAAGAAGATTCCCACGAGCTCTCTCCCGCCCCTGCCCCTGGACGAGCGTAAAATCATAGGGCGCCGCTGCGCTTTCGAGCTTACGCCCAACGCCATAGTCAACCTGGGCATAGGCGTGCCTGAAGCGGTGGCCATGGTGGCCAACGAGGAAGGCATAGGCGATTACATGACCCTGACCGTGGAAGCCGGGCCTGTGGGCGGCGTTCCTGCCGGAGGAGGTCTCTTCGGCTGCTCCGTGAACCCGGACTGCATCCTGGATCAGGCTTACCAGTTTGATTTCTACGATGGCGGCGGTCTGGATCTGGCCTATCTGGGTCTGGCGGAATGCGACGAGAAAGGCAATATCAACGTCAGCAAGATGGGGCCGCGCATCACCGGTTGCGGCGGTTTCATCAATATAACCCAGAACGCCAAGCGGCTCTTCTACTGCGGCACTTTTACCGCCAAAGGCCTGAAAGTAAAGGCCGAAAACGGCAAACTGAGCATTGAGCAGGAAGGGAGCGTGAAAAAATTTCTGAAAAAGGTCGGCCATGTGACCTTCAGCGGCGAATATGCCGTCCAGACCGGACAGCCTGTGCTGTACATAACGGAACGCGCCGTGTTCGAGCTGCAAAAGGACGGCCTGCATCTGATTGAAGTAGCTCCGGGCATCGACATCGAAAAAGACATTCTGCAACACATGGAATTCAAACCCGTCATCAAGGGGCAGCCAAAGCTCATGGACGCCCGCATATTCAAAAGCGAGCCCGTCGGCCTGGTAAAATAGGAAACTTTGTCCCGCGGCGCCCGCCTTTCCCCGGCGGGCGCGCGGCCATATTCAATAACCACTTAAAAGCATATAAGGAGACGCGACATGGCTTTTGAAAACCTGCTCTTCGAAGTTACCGGAAAAGTTGCCCTCATCACCATGAATCGGCCGAAAGCTTTAAACGCTCTCAATAGCGATCTCCTGAATGATCTGAGCAAAGCCCTGGACGAACTTGAAGCCAACGATGGCATCAAGGGAGCCATAATCACGGGCGCCGGAGAAAAAGCCTTTGTGGCCGGAGCGGACATCAGCCAGATGGCTCCATACAATCCCGAACAGGCCCGGGGGTATATGCTCCTGGGTCAGCAGATTTTCAACCACATTGAAAGCATTGAAAAACCGATTATGGCGGCGGTGAACGGTTTCGCCCTGGGCGGCGGAAACGAGCTGTGCATGGCCTGCGACTTCCGCTATGCCAGCACCAACGCCAGATTCGGCCAGCCGGAGGTTAACCTCGGCATCATGCCCGGCTTCGGCGGCAGCCAGCGCCTGCCGCGGCTTGTGGGCCCCGGAATCGCCAGGGAACTGATTTTCTCCGGGAATACGATCACGGCGGAAGAAGCCCTGCGCATAGGTCTGGTGAACAAAGTATTTGCCCAGGACAAACTGCTGGAAGAATCCAGGAAGATTATGGACATCATCACTTCCAAGCCCGCGAGCGCTCTGCGCTACTGCAAGGCCTCCCTCGTTCGCGGCCAGGATGAAGATATCTATAAGGCCATAGGTCTGGAACGGGAGCTCGTTTCCCTCTGTTTCGCCTCCGAGGATCAGAAAGAAGGCATGAGCGCCTTCCTGGAAAAACGCCCGGCCCAATTCAAGAGCTGATTCCTTATAAAAAACCGCGGGAACGGGTAGGATGTGCCGCCGGGAGATATCCCCGGCTTAACATCCTCCCCGTGAAGCGGCTGTAATTGAAGCGGAAGGCTCCTGACCCCGCGGATTGCGGCTTTCCCCCTAAAACTTCACCTTGTCCCCTCCCTTCAGCTTGAGGACGGCGCGGGCCTCATCCGAAGTGGCTATCTCGTAACCCATGGCTTCGGCGATGCTGCGGACGGCCGTGACCTGCTCCGCGCTGTTTTTGGCCAGCACGCCGGGCTTGAGGTAAAGGTTGTCTTCAAGACCCACGCGGATATTCCCGCCCATGGCCAGACCGGCGGCAATTATGGGGAACTGGTTCCGCCCCGCTGCCGCGCAGGACCAGACGTAGCCGCCCTTGCCCAGCAGATTGTCGGCGGTCTGGCGCAGAAAGACGAGATTGTCCACGCTCGCCGGCAGGCCGCCCATGATGCCCATGACAAACTGAATATATATAAGCCCCTTGAGAGTGCCCTCCTCCCGCAGATAGGCTATATTGTTGATCATGCCGGCTTCATAAACCTCAAATTCCGGCAGGGAGCCATGCTCGTGCATGGTTTTGATATAGTAGCGCAATCCCTTGAAAGTATTTGAGAATACAAGATCTTCCGTGCTTTCTAGATACGGCACTTCCCAGTCAAAGAGAGGTTTCTGCATTTTTTTGTTCTTGGCCAGGGGGCCGAGATAAAAATTGAAGGAACCGGAATTGCAGGAAGCTATTTCGGGCCCGAAAAGAGGCACGCCGGAGACGCGCTCCTCCAGGCTCATCCCCAGCCCGGCCCCGGTGGTCAGACAGATGGCGACGTTACAGCGCTTCTTTATGCCGGAAAGAATGGTTCCGATAACTCCTTTATCCACCGAGGGCCTGCCGGTGGCGGGATCCCGCCCGTGGATATGGACAACGGCGGCCCCGGCTTCGTGCGCGCCCACCGCCTGGTCAATAATCTGCTGCTCCGTCAGGGGCAGATACTCGGAGAGAGTAGGGGTGTGAATGGCCCCTGTGATAGCAGCCGTGATAAATATCTTGGCCATTGAGAATCTCCTCTTTTTATGTTTTTGCGGATTGAAACTCTTGTTTCACGCTCCGTCAATCCGGACGAAGGCGCTGACGGCAGTGAATGCGGCCGTAAAGCGCCGAAGCGGACATGCCTTTACAAAGTCCTACTTCCGGGATTTGCCATAATCTGAGCAATTTCAGAATAAAATTGATCCGGAAGTCGACGATGAAGTCCTTAACCGAGCTGGGTGAAATAGTCAAGCCAACCTCCGGGATGCCCGCGAGCAATCCGGAAAGGGCTCCTATTCCGTAAAGCCCGGAGGCAGTTCCCCGGCGGGGACGAAGTCGTCGAAACCGCCTTCTCCGTCGCCTAGGATAAGTTCCAAGCCGGCTTCTCTGGCCGCCTCCGGGTAGCTTCCCCCGGCAAGGCGCAGGGCGTTCAGAGGCTTTACCACTATGGCGGGCAGACGCACAGGGCAATGCTGCTCGCAGTAGCCGCAGCCGAAACAACGCGCGGCCAGCACCAGAGGAACGGGCACGGGCGTGTTCTCCTGCCGGGAAAGACTTATGGCCCCGTAAGGACAGACCTCCTGGCAGACCACGCAGCGCCGCCCTTCAGCCCAGGCCAGACAACTCCGCCGCAGAACCACCGCCGTTCCGATCTTGGCCCACTGCTTTTCTTCGGGGCGCAGGGAAGAAATGGCCTTGCTCGGACAGACCAGCCCGCAGAGATTGCATTCCGGCTCACACGGCCCGCGCCTGGGCAGGAGGACAGGGCTGAAAAGAGCTTCCGGGCCGAAAGCCGGGCCGGCCGGTTGCAGGCCGTTGGTGGGACAGGCTTTCATACATTGCCCGCAACGCAGGCAACGCAGAAGGAATTCCGCTTCCGGCAGGGAACCCGGAGGGCGCAACAGACCGTCCGGCCAGACGTTCCCTCTGGCGGCCGGACGCAGGAGGGAATAAACTCCGGAGTACTGCACCGAGGCCAGGATGACCCCGGCCCCGACCATTCCCAGGACAGCCCGGCGCGGAGGAAGAAAAGCCGGAACCGGCGGCGCTTCGGGGAAAACTTTGTCTCCGTCCGGAACAGCTTCCGGCCTGAAGGCGAAACTCGTCCCCCTGACCGGGCATATATCCGCGCAGGCGCGGCAGGCAAAACACTCGGAATGCGCGCAGATCCTCGGAGCCTCCGCTAAAATGGCTCCGCTCGGGCAGATGCGGGAACATTGCCCGCAAGTCCCGCAGATCCCTACCCTGCGCCGCCAGAGCGGGCGGCGGGAACAAAGCCCCAGCAAAGCGCCGGCCGGGCAAAGGCAGGAGCACCAGAAACGGGGCCGGAGCCCTTCCAGAACAAAAAGCAGGCCGAAAAAGAACAGAATAAAATACATGGAGTCAAAACGGCGCGGGTTGAGGGAAGCATAGGCGAGAGAGGGAAAATCCAGGGCGGAAAGCAGCGGCCGCGAAGCCTCCAGAGAAAAATCAGCGGCCAGGAGCAGCAGGGGATGCAGGAAAAGGGAGTAGAATCTGGTGATCAGGGCCAGAGGGGAGCCCCAGAAAACCAAGTTTACCCCGGCCAGGGACGAGCCCAGCAGGACAGCCAGAAACAGATACTTCGCCCTGTGCAGACCTGGAACGGCGCGGAGTTTTTTTTCCCGGCCCGTAATGAGGCCGCCGGACAGGCGGAATAAATCCAGGGTCGCTCCCATGGGGCAGATGTAGCCACAGAAAACGCGCCCGAAAAATACGGCCAGGAGCAGTACGCCCAGACCGGGCAGAAGGGAGGGAATAAACTCGCGCAAAGCCAGGGGCAGGGCCAGAGCGGCCAGGGGATCCAGGCGCAGAAAAAACTCGGAAGGCAAAAAGATCTCTTTCATGGGCCAAGCCGTCCGCCAGAGCAGCCAGAGAAAAAGAAACAGGCTGAAAATCTGGACGGCCCGCCGCGGAACGCGGGCCGGGCGCCCGAACTTCAATCCCGGCATAAGCCGGAGCCGGCAGGCGCGCGGGGCGGGGGCGCGGGCTGAAGCTTCATGAGGGAGGATCCGGAACGACCTGTATGTTCTGCAGATAAATAATCGAGCGGTAATTTTCCTTGCCCGGGGGAGGAGGACTGCCGTAAAGTTTGTATCGCCCGTTGGGCAGACGGATATAGCCTTCTATATGGACAATGTGGGTTGAGCCGTTCACAATCAGCATGACCGTCTCCTTGCGCTGATTGGAGCGGAAAAAATGCTCATCCACTATGAATTCAAAGGGATAGCTTTTTTTTTCTGTTTTCATTTGCAGTCTCTTTCAACTCCGGAGAACCTGTACTCCCGGAATTACGAACGAGCGCCTTACGCGGCGGTTTGCGCTTGAGATGCTCCTTTCGGGTCGGTTTATAGCACGAAAAACCGACAGGAGCAAATTTCGTTCCGCGCCCGCCCGGCGGGCAGGGCCTGCGCGGCGGGAACATCCGCTGGAGATTCCTGCTTGACTCCTGGCAATGCCGGGAATACTTTTCCGTTGACCCTTCCCTTCGCAGAAGGAGACAATACGGCGGTCGGAGGATAAAACCGCCTGCGGACGGAAGCGGAATGCAAACCCTTTAATGCGGAGGCCACATGGGCGTTGACGTGAACAGAGCCTTGACCTTTGACGATATACTCCTGGAACCGGGATATTCCGAGCTTACGCCGGACGAGATTTCCGTCTCCTCCCGCCTGACCGGCTGCATCACCCTGAATATACCCATTGTCTCTTCCGCCATGGATACGGTGACCGAATCCGCCCTGGCCATTTCCATGGCCCGCAACGGAGGGCTGGGGGTAATCCACAAGAACATGAGCATTGAAGCCCAGGCGCATGAAGTGGAGAAGGTAAAGAAATCCGAGAGCGGCATGATCAGCGATCCCGTCACTGTCGGGCCTGACGACAACGTGACCAAGGCTATGGAGCTGATGCGCACCTACCGCGTATCCGGCCTGCCGGTGGTGCGGGGGAGCAGGCTGGTCGGAATCCTCACTAACCGCGACGTGCGTTTTGTTAAAGACCTGGAGAACACCGCGGTCAAAGAGGTCATGACCAGCCGGCGCCTGATCACGGTGCCGGTGGGCACTACCCTGGAGGAGGCCAAGGAGTTGCTCCACGCTAACCGCATCGAAAAACTACTGGTGGTGGATGGGGATAAGCGGTTGCGCGGGTTGATTACCATGAAAGACATAGAAAAAGTGCGCAAATACCCCAACTCCTGTAAGGACGAGCAGGGAAGGCTGCGCGTGGGGGCGGCCATAGGAGTGGGAAGGGACTGCCTGCCGCGTTCCGCCGCCCTGCTGAACTCCGGAGCGGATGTGCTGGTGCTGGATTCGGCCCACGGGCATTCCGCCAATGTGCTCGCGGCCATCCGCGAGGTCAGGACGGCCTTTCCTCATTGCCAGCTTATCGCGGGCAACGTGGCCACCTACGCCGGGGCCAGGGCCGTGCTGGAAGCCGGGGCGGACACGGTGAAAGTGGGCATAGGGCCTGGCTCCATCTGTACCACCCGCATTGTGGCCGGAGTGGGCATGCCCCAGGTCACGGCGATCATGGAAGCCTCCCGCGCCGCCGCGGAAATGGGGCGCTGTCTGGTGGCCGACGGAGGGATCAAGTATTCCGGCGACATAGTCAAGGCTCTGGCCGTGGGCGCGCATATCGTGATGATCGGCGGTCTCTTCGCGGGCAGCGAGGAAAGCCCGGGCGAAACCATGCTATACCAGGGACGCACCTATAAAATCTACCGGGGCATGGGCTCCATAGACGCCATGCGTGAGGGCAGTTCCGACCGCTACTTCCAGGAAAAGAGCAAGAAATTCGTGCCGGAAGGGATCGTGGGCCGGGTGCCGTACAAGGGAGCCCTGTCGGAAACCATTTATCAACTGGTGGGGGGACTGCGCGCCGGCATGGGCTATGTGGGAGCCGAGTCCATACCGGAGCTCCAGAGCAAGGCCCGCCTGGTGGAGATATCTCCGGCCGGTCTGCGCGAAAGCCATGTGCATGACGTCATCATTACCAAGGAAGCTCCCAACTACCAGACGGACAACAACTGACTCGGGGCGGTAACGATGTTCGGCGTAAGTTCCTTTGAATTGCTGGTGATCATTCTGCTCGCCGTCGTGGTGCTGGGCCCGGAACGCCTGCCCAAAGCGATCCGCACGGTGACCCGCCTGCTTTCGGAACTGCGCCGCGTAAGCACGGATCTGCAAAGAACCATTAATGTGGAAGCCTATCTGCAGGAACAGAATCCCCGCCCCGCCCCGCGCGCCGGCGGCAATCCGCCCCCGACCGGAGAAAAGGGAGCGGCTGGCCCTCCGTACGCTGACGAAGAAACCGGGGAGTCTCCCGCGCCTGAACCGGTTCGGGGCGCCGAGGCCGAAAAAACCGCTGAAAAAATTCTTCCGGCGGTTCAGGATAAAGCCCGGCCTACACCTGAAAACGATTCCGAGGCCGGAGCATGAGCGGCAACGCCTCCCTCCCCGCCCCCGAAAACGGGCCGGAACAGAAGATTGCGGCAGGCACCGGAACAACCAGCCTGACGGAGCATTTCCGCGAGCTGCGCTCCCGGCTGATCCGGATCGGCCTGGGCATTGTCGCCGGCTTCTTAATCTGCTGGGGATTTTCCGACTTGCTGGCCGATCTCCTTTATCTGCCCTTGGTGCGGGTTCTGCCGGCCGGTGACGCCGTGCCCAGCAGCATTATCTTTACCGGCATAGCGGAAGGTTTCTTCACCCACATGAAGCTGGCCATCGTGGCCGGCATATTTCTGGTCAGCCCTTTCATTTTCTATCAAATCTGGGCTTTTATCGCTCCGGGGCTATATGCCGAGGAAAAAAAATTCCTCATGCCCGTGGCCGCCTGTTCCGCCGTCTGCTTCGTTCTGGGCGGAGCTTTCTGCTATTTTGTGGTCTTCCCCAACGCCTTCCGCTTTTTTATGACCTACTCCAAGGGGCCTTTCAAGGCCATGCCCGGCATGGACGAATACTTCGGCTTTACCATGCAGCTTCTCCTGGCCTTCGGCCTTGTGTTCGAAATGCCTGTCCTGGCTTTTTTCCTGTCGCGTCTGGGCGTGGTGAGCGCGGCGGCCATGCGTTCCTTTCGGCGTTATTTTGTGGTAATAGCATTCATCCTGGGCGCGGCGCTCACTCCGCCGGACGTGATTTCACAGTTGCTCATGGCCGCGCCCCTGCTCCTGCTTTACGAGGCGAGCATCCTGATCGCGGCTCTTTGCGGCAAAAAAACCGCTGCCGGGGAAGCCGCCCCGGAATCGACGACTCCCGGAGATTCCGCGGAAAAAAGCGCGGACCCCCAGGCCTGATCCCGTAACCCCGGAGGAAAACCCCGATGAAAACGCGCAGTTCCAGTCTCAGCAGAAGCACCAGAGAGACAAATATCTCTCTCAGACTTAACCTGGACGGCAAGGGGCAAATCGAGGCCAGCACAGGCTTCGGGCTGGCCGACCACCTCATCACTCTGCTCTGCTTCTGGGCCGGTTTCGACCTGAAGCTGAACTGCGCCGGAGATCTGGATATAGACGCCCACCATACGGTGGAAGACAGCGCCCTTTGCCTGGGACAGGCGATCCTTGAAGCTCTGGGGGATCGCCGGGGCATAGCCCGGGTGGGCGCGGCCAGGGTGCCCATGGACGAAGCCCTTGCCGACGTCTGCCTGGATCTTTCCGGGCGCAGCTATCTGGTCTTCAACGGGTCCGAGCTGCTTCCGCCGGTACTGGCCGGAGAGGAGAGAGAACTGTGGAGAGAATTTTTCAGGGCTCTGGCCGCCGGAGCGCGCATGAACCTGCATATCAGCTTTCTCTACGGCAAAAACGGACACCATCTGCTGGAATCGGCCGGCAAAGGAGCAGGCCTGGCCCTGCGTCAGGCCGTTCAACTGAACCGCGGCGGCCTTCTGAGCACCAAGGGGAGATTAGATTGAAAACTTTTATCCTGTCCGGCTTCCGCCTCCTGTCAGTTCTGGCGGCGCTCTGCCTTTTCCAGCTCCAGGCCGCCTGTTCCCCGCAGCCGGTCAGCCTGATTCCCGGAGGGACGCCGCGCATCGGCGTGGCTCCCTTTACCCAGCCCCTGGTCGTATCCGACCTGCTGGCCGGATATATTCCGGAAAACATCGCCAAAATCGACGCCGCGGTCTTCCCCCGGCTGGACAGAGACTTTGCCGTCATCCTGTCCCGGATTGAAGACCGGGATTTCATCAGCCGCGAACAGGCCGCCGTCTGCTCCGCCTCCATCCCCAAAAACGCGGCTCTGCCGGCCCTGGATTACTGGACGCTGGTGGGAGAGTGCATGGAGGCGGATCTGCTTGTAGTCCCGCAGATAATTCACTGGCAGGAAAGAAAAGGCGGTGATTTCGGAGTGGAGGAACCGGCTTCCGTAGTCATGGACATCTTTTTGCTGGACGCGCGCCTCAAAGCCTTGATCGCGCGTTCGCGTTACGACGAAAAGCAGCGCCCGCTACTGGAGAATCTTCTGGAACTGGACAAGTTCATCGAGCGGCGGGGTCGGTGGGTCGGGGCCGGGCAACTGGCTCAGGAAGGAATGTTCAAGGCTGTCAAGGAGTTCGGTTTGTGATCATTTTTCCGGCCGTGGACATAAAAGGCGGGCGCTGCGTCCGCCTGAAGCAGGGCAGAGCCTCGGAGGAAACCGTCTTTTCGGACGATCCTCTGGATATGGCCGGCCGCTGGGTGCGGGAGGGAGCCTCCTGGCTGCATGTCGTTGACCTGGACGGAGCTTTTCAGGGGCGGCCGGTAAATCTGGAGCTTATCGCCTCCATCTGCGCCCTGCCGGTTTCCGTGCAAGTGGGCGGAGGCATCCGCGATCCGGAAACCGCGCGCCGTTATCTGGAGGCCGGGGTCGACCGCCTTGTCCTGGGCACTCTGGCTCTGGAAAACCCGGCTCTCTACTCCGACATCTGCGCCGCTTTCCCGGGGCGCATAGGCGCCTCCCTGGACGCGCAGGGCGGCAGGCTCAAGACTCGCGGCTGGATCAAGGATGCCGGACTGAAGGCGGCGGACGTTCTGCCCCGTCTGGCGGAACAGGGCAGCGCTTTTGTCGTTTACACCGATATTGAGCGCGACGGCACGCAAAGCGGCCTGAACCGGAAGGGCCTGGAAGAACTGTGCGCCGTTTCCCCCCTGCCCGTGCTTGCGGCCGGCGGGGTAAACACTCTGGACGATATACGCTCCCTCCACCCCTTAAGCCTGCAAAGCTCCCTGCAGGGAGTAATCACGGGCAGGGCCATTTATACGGGCAGCCTGAACTTGCGCCTGGCCCTGGATTGGCTCGGGAGCGGACGCGACCCCGGCATTGCGCCCGGACCCGACAGATAGCCGGCATGGCCGTCTCCCCCCGCCATCCGGACCTCAGGCCCGGCTGCTTCCGCATAAAAAGCGTTGACGGGCTGGCCAGACGCGCGGAACTATATACCGCCCACGGCCTGATCCGGACTCCGGTCTTCATGCCCGTGGGCACGGCAGGCAGCGTAAAGGCCCTCGCTCCGGACGATTTGCTCGCTCTGGACGCCGAAATCATTCTGGGCAACACCTATCACCTCTATCTCCGCCCCGGCGACGCCCTGGTGGCCCGCCGGGGGGGGCTGCACAAATTCATTTCCTGGCCCCGCCCCATTCTGACGGACAGCGGAGGCTTCCAGGTCTTTTCCCTGCCCGGCCTGCGCAAAATCAGCGAAGCCGGGGTGGAGTTCAAATCGCACCTGGACGGCTCCAGGCACCTTTTCACTCCGGAAAAGGTTATGGAAATCGAACGCAATCTCGATGCCGACATCATCATGCCGCTGGACGAATGCGTGCCTTACGGCGCGGACAGGGCTTACACCGCTTCTTCCGTCGGCCTGACCACCCGCTGGGCCTTGCGCTGCAGAAAAGTCCTGGACGAAGACAAATCCTCCCGCCTGCTTTTTGCCATAACTCAGGGAGGATTTTTCGCGGATCTGCGCAAAACCTCGGTGGAGCAACTGGCCGGGGAGGATTTTGACGGCTTCGCCCTGGGCGGGTTCTCCGTGGGCGAACCCAAGCCCGTGATGTACGAGCTCCTGGCCGAGAGCGCGCCGCTCCTGCCCTGGGACAAGCCGCGCTATCTCATGGGCGTGGGGAACCCCCGCGATCTCGTCACCGGCATCAGCCTGGGCGTGGATATGTTCGACTGCGTGCTGCCGACGCGCAATGCCCGTAACGGCACCCTTTATACTTCCAGGGGGAAAATCAACATAAAGGGACGGGCCTGGGCCGAAGACGACTCCCCCCTGGACCCGGAATGCTCCTGCTACACCTGCCGCAACTTCTCCCGCGCCTACCTGCGCCACCTGTACGCGGCCAGGGAATTGCTGGCCCTCAGGCTGAACTCCCTGCATAACCTGGCCTACTTTCTGAATCTGACGCGCCGGGCCGGACTGGCCATTGAAGAAGGAAGCTTCGCCGGCTTCAGGCGTGAAATAGAAGCTCTTTATCCGGTTTAATCCGGTTAAAGCTATGGTCGCGGGCGCAAATCCTCGCCGAGCGTTTCAAGTGTGAAGCGCTTTAAAAAGCCGGCACTATCCCCAAAGGAACAAGCTTGTCCTCAATATACTTTTTAACTTCCGGCGACTGCACGGCCTTGAGCAGAGCGGCGGCCGCGGGGCTATCCTTGTCCGCGGCCCGCACAACAATCACATTGGCGTAAGGGGATTCCTTTCCCTCGGAAATAATGGCGTCCCTGGCCGGGATAAGCCCTCCCTCCACGGCGAAATTGGTGTTTATGACGGCGGCGCTCACATCCTGCAAAGTTCTGGGGAGCTGGGGAGCGTCAATTTCCTTGAAGAGCAGACCAAGCCTGTTCCGCTCTATGTCATTGATTGTGATCAGCTCGCCGGCTTTCAGGGTAATCAGCCCGCCGGCTTCCAGCAGGCGCAGGGCCCTGGCCTCGTTGGTCGGGTCATTGGGCAGGGTTATGAGGTCTCCCTTTCTAAGCTCATTGATATTTTTGATCTTTTTGGAATACAACCCCAGGGGTTCTATGTGAATCTTGGCAATCCAGATCAGGCCGAGTTTTTTCTCGGCGTTCATATTCTCCAGGTAGGGGATATGCTGGAAAAAATTGGCGAAAAGCTGATTTTCGGCCAAAGCCATGTTGGGCTGCACATAGTCGGTGAATTCCCTGAGAACCAGCTCGTAACCCTGGGCCGCCAGCAGAGGTTTGGCCGCCAACATGATATCCTTGTGCGGAAAAGGCGTCACTCCCACGAGCAGGCGTTCGGCGGCCAGGGCAGGGAAGGCGCTCAACAGCAGTAAAACTAAAGACAGAATCAGTTTTTTCATTTTTCGCTCCTTGCGCGCCGACAGGAGGTCAGCGCAATTTTTTGTACAGAAAATTACAGGCCGATTGCATGATTTGCACCAGCACCACCAGAATGACCACCGCATAAGCCATGACATCCATCTGGAAACGGTTGTAGCCGTATCTGATGGCCAGGTCTCCCAGGCCCCCGCCGCCCACGGCGCCGGCCATGGCGGAATAGCCCAGCAGGGTGATGGCCGTCACCGCCGCGTTCAGGATAATGGGAGGCAAAGCCTCCGGAAAAAGCACCCTGAAAATAATCCTGGCATTGCCCGCGCCGAAGGAACGCGCAGCCTCAATCACCCCCGCGTCCACCTCCAGCAGGCATCCCTCCATGAGCCTCCCCACAAAGGGAACGGCCGCTATGGTGAGCGGCACAATGGAAGCCGTGCTGCCGATGGTGGTGCCGGCAATCAGGCGGGTAAGGGGAAGTATGGCAATGAGCAGGATGATGAAAGGAAAAGAGCGCCCCAGATTCACCGCCGCGTCCAGCACGCGGTACAGGCGGGGCATGGGCCGCAGACCGCCCGGGCCGGTCAGGATCAGCAGAACCGCCAGGGCGGAACCGGCGAGCAGAGAAAAGAAGGTGGCCAGACCCACCATATACAGGGTTTCCAGTGTGGCCAGACCCAATTCGGGAGCGATACGGGCCAGACGCTCCAGAAAAACCGATATCTGCCCGTAAAAGTCAGGCATCCGCGCCCCCGCCTGGCGCGGGCCGTTCCACGATCTGCCGGCTGACATTCCGGACACGCAGATATTCCAGCACTGAGCCTGCTTCCTCAGCTTCCACGTTAATAATCAGAAAACCCAGAATATCATTGCCGTAGCGTTCCAGCCTGCCTCCTACAATTGAAAAATCCAGGTCCAGATCGCGCGCCATAGCGCTGATGATCCCTGAAGATGAGCCGGGAGCTTTCCCGGAATTTGCCCGTAGCGGACCGGCGGCGGCTCCGGGAGACGCGTCCGGAACGGGAGAGCCGAAAACCAGGCGTATATTCACTCCGCCGGAAAGCAGCGCATATTCCTCCTGGATCAGCCGGCGCAAATGTTCCGGGGGAGCCAGAAAAAGAGAGGAAGTTTCGCCCGTGCCCTGCGGAAGGCCGCCGTCCAGAAGCAGGGTGCGCCCGCACATGCGCTTTACCACCTCCATCTGATGCGTGACCAGCACAATGGTCAGGCTGAAACGCTCATTTATGTCCTGCAGCAGATCCAGGATGGAGGCGGTGGTATGGGGATCCAAAGCGGAGGTCGGCTCGTCGCAGAGCAGGATATCGGGGCGGAGGGCCAGGGCGCGGGCAATGCCTACCCGCTGCTTCTGCCCTCCGCTCAGATTGCCCGGCCGGACAGAGCTTTTGCCCTCCAGACCGACCAGTTTCAGCAAATCCTCCACCCTTTCCCTGGCGCGCTCCTTGGGAACGCGCCACACCTCCAGGGGGAAGGCCACGTTTTCAAAGACATTACGCCGCTCCATGAGGTTGAAGGTCTGAAAGATCATGCCCATGCGCCGGCGCAGATTCAGCATCTCTTTCTGCCCCAGGCTTCCGACTTCCCGCCCCATCACCCTGACGCTTCCTCCGCTGTAGGTCTCCAGCCCGTTCAGGCAACGGAGCAAAGTGGATTTCCCGGCTCCGGAATGCCCCACTATGCCGAAAATTTCCCCTTTCTCCACCCGCAGGGTAATATCCCGCAACACAAAATGCGCGCCGAATTTTTTACAAAGACCGTTTACCTGGATCATACCGGAAAACCCCAGGAAAAATTACTCGGCACGCTTCACTTCCGCCATATCTTTCAGCGGCGAATCGGCAAAATACTTATATTGCATATGAATATACGCGAGCCGGTTAAAACGGCTTGCGTTCGGGGCGCCATTAATTCAAATCTCGCAGAAATCCTGCCTGGAATCGTCCAGCAGGGCCTTTTTTCTGCTTTCTCCGCGTTCCCCGGCATAGTCGCGCAGGGCCGAAGCGAGAACCCTGCTGCCTGAAGCGGCTCCTAGGCTGAAATAAACCGCCCGGCGCAGGGTCGAAAGCAGGTGGGCGCAATGGTAGAGAAAATCCCGCCCCACCAGAGGAAGAAGTTCCCGCCGGCGTTGCGCCGCCAGATCCGCCTGAGCCTGATCCCTGAAGCCGAAATTCTTCCAGGTGAAGGAACAAACTTCGCTGCCGTGCGACATAATGGGGCTGACTTCCAGAACTATATCCCGGTTGAAGCCGCGCAACAGGCTGACGTCGATCCGGGAGCAATACAGCTTGCCGTATTCCAGCAAATTGTATTTTTTCCAGGTCGCGCACCAGCCGCAGGTGACGGTGTTGAACTTGTAGGGAGAGAGGGATTCCGTCACGGATTTGTTCCAGGCTCTGGGTTCCACCAGTTCGGAATGAGCCATATAGGAGGGAACGGTCAGGGGGTCGCCGTACTCCAGACAGCGCCTGGCATAACGCAGACCGCGCTCCAGGCCGTATTCCGTAACTCCCCGGCGGATTATTTCCAGCCCCTCCTCCCGCTCCGCCGCGGAAAGGATATTTTTGGCCAGGAGAGCGAAAAGCAGAGCGTGATCATCCACATAAAATTCCCGCGCGATTTCTTCCCTCGACATAAGATTCTCCTGTTTGTCCTCAGCTCAAGGTTGACTGCAAATCTTCCGGCCTCAGGCCGACAACGGCCAGGCCCCGCCCGTCCGCCAGGGCCAGGGCCGGGGAACGATCAAAAAAGAGAGTGCTTCCGGCCTCGTAGGCCAGACAGGCATAACGCAGACGCGTCAGTATCCGTATGGTTTCAAGGCCGACGGAGGGCAGATCCACCCGCGTATCCTGTCCCGGTTTGAGCATTTTCAAAGCCACGCAGCCTTCCCCCCCCAGTTCCCCTCCCCGTTCCAGCACGGCATCGGTGCCTTCCAGCGCCTCCACGGCCACCACCATATTTTTCCGCAGAACCAGGCATTGCCCGATATCATAAGCGCCCAGAGACTTGCCTATGCCCCAGCCGTGCCTGATGGACTTCCACTCTTCCGGGCCGGGCTTCCTGCGGCTCAGAGTTCCGGCCGGGCCGAGCAGATCCGGCACAAAAGCCGAGGCCGGCACGACTTCCAGCCCTTCAGCCTGAAGTTCCTCCAGCACCGCGCGCAAGATGGCGTCGTCCCCGTGGTTTTTGTAAAGTTTGAAGAGCAGTCTGGCCGCGCGCAAATCGGGACGCAGATTCAGCGCTCTGGATTTTTTTATGGCTCCGGCCAGACAGACCGCGGCGACCTCATTTTTTTTGAAAAAGGAAAGCAGCCGGCCGAGCTGCCCTATATGTATGCGGATAAACTCGTCGGCCTCTCCCTCCAGCTCCTCTCCGGTCTGTTCCTCAAAGCCGCAGATAAAAACCCCGGCTCCCCCGGCTCTGACCGCGCGGGCCACCAGGAGCGGAAACTGCCCGGAACCGGCGATAATGCCTATATTCCCAAGAGGTTTCCCCCCTTCTCCTTTTTCCTCAGGCATCCGGTCCGGCCTCGCTGCGATCCACCGAAAGCACGCCTCGCTTGCTGGCTTTGACGAAATCAACGATTTCCATGGCCTGGGGGAAGCGGGCGTACTCCGCGCTCGCCTTTTCCAGGGCTTCTCTACGCGGAGCGCCGGAAAGCCAGATTATTTTAAATACCGCGCGCACCGCCCCGATTTCCTCCTGCGACAAATTCAGGCGACGTAAGCCCACCAGATTCGGTCCGTGCAGACAGGCCCTTGCTCCCGTAGCCAGCATATACGGCGGCAGATCCTGCCCTATGCCGGTCATCCCGCCCACAAAGGCGCAACGCCCGATGCGGCTGAACTGATGCACGGCCGAGAGCCCTCCGATGATGGCGTAATCCTGCACTTCCACATGCCCGGCCAGAGTCGCGGCGTTGGACATGACAATGTGCGAGCCCAAAGTACAGTCGTGAGCCACATGGGTATAGGCCATCAGCAGGCAGCCGTCGCCCACGCGGGTGACTCCCCCTCCCCCTTCGGTTCCCCGGTGCAGGGTGGCGAACTCGCGGATCGTGTTCCCGTCGCCTATTTCCAGCCTGGAGACCTCTCCGCGAAATTTGAGATCCTGTGGTATCTCCCCCAGCATGGCGTAGGAAAATATGCGATTATTTCTGCCTATGCGGGTATAAGACTTGACCGAGGCAAAAGCGTCTATGCGCGTGCCCGCGCCGACCTCCGCCTTATCCTCGATCACGGCGCAAGGCCCGACCACTACCCCATCATCCAGACTCGCTCCGGCGGAAACAAAGGCGCTCGGGTGGACGACCACACTCATTCAGAGATCCTCCCTTGTACTAATGGCTGCGGAAAGCTCCCCCCCGGCCGCCAGTTCTCCGTCAACCAGAGCCCTGCCCTCTATCTTCCAGAGGTTGAGCCTGCTGCGCAGAAGCTTACAATGCAAATCAAGGCGATCTCCCGGATAAACCGGACGGCGGAAGCGTATCTTATCCAGCCCGGTAAATAAAAATACCTTTCCGCTTCTCTTTTCCGGCGTAAAACCGGAGAGTACCATGAGCCCTCCCGCCTGGGCCAGGGCTTCCAGGATCAACACGCCCGGCATGACCGGCAGCCCGGGGAAATGGCCCTGAAAAAAGACCTCGTTGATGCTGACGTTTTTATAGGCCCGGACGGATTCGCCGGGCTTGACCTCCACTACCCTGTCCACCAGCAGAAAGGGATAGCGATGCGGGAGCAAAGCCATAATCTTCCCTATATCAAAAGCTTCCTCATTCCTGTCCGCGATCATTTTTTCCTCCTTAGAGCATTTTACGCTTGAGATTATCACTTGACAGCGAAGTGAATTCACCTCGCGACAATCTCGCGGCAGGGATTTGCAAGCAAATTCCCGCGGGGCAAATTATACACTCTCAATGTTGATTCGCTCCGGAATTACAGGGCAGCGGAACTTTTGCCGGCGTTTCGAAGCTCTTTCACTTCTCTCTCCAACCTTTTCACGCTTTTGTAGAGCTCGCCAAGTTTGGGGGTTAGGCTGAGGTGGCGCAGAAAGGTCATTTTGTCCATAAGGGGAGAGCCGCCTCCCTGGAAATTATCGGGCACGTCGTGGGCAACCCCGGAGCGCGGGCCTATGACCGTATTGTCGCCCACCCTGATATGTCCGGAAATCCCGGCCTGCCCGGCAAAAGTATTACCGTCGCCTATGCTCACGCTCCCGGCTATGCCCGTCAGGGCGACCACCAGATTCCGTCTGCCCATACTCACGTTATGTCCCACCTGCACCAGGTTATCCAGCTTGCTGTCGTCACCGACGCGGCTCGGCCCCAGAACGCCGCGATCCACGGCGCTGTTGGCTCCTATTTCCACTCTGTCGCCCAAAGTCACGGAACCCGCCTGGGGAATCTTCTGTATGCCGTTCTCCGTTCTGGTAAAGCCGAAGCCCTCCGCTCCCAGCACCGCTCCAGGCTGAATGACGCACTCTTTACCCAGTTTTACCGCCGACATGAGCACGGCATTGGGATAAAGCACGCAACGCGGCCCCAGAAGGCAATCCTCGCCTATATAGACCCCCGGAAAAACCGTGCAGCCCGCGCCGAGCTCAGCCCTCTGGCCGATGAAGACAAAAGGGTAAACCGTGCAGTCATCTCCCAGCCTGGCTTCAGGATGGATAAAGGCCAAAGGGCTGATCCCGGAAAAGGCTCCTTCCCCACGCGCGAACAGGGCCAGGGCTCTCCCGAAATCCCTGTACGGATATTCGCTGATCAGGGCGCGCTCCACCTCTTTCGCGTGCTCCGCATCGACAATGACAGCCGCCGCTTTGGTGGAGCCCAGAAAGCGTGCGTATTTGGGATTGGCCAGAAAGCTCAGATCCCTCGGCCCCGCTTCTTCCAGAGTATTCAGGCCGCTCACGACCAGATCGCCGCCTTTCAGGACAAGCCCCAGTTCGCGGGCAAGATGAGAAAGCTGGAATGTAGGCATAATATCTCCAGGCAATAATATTCCCCGCCCTCATAACGAATTATGAGACGCCTTCAAGATTCGGGCGCCGGCAACCGTAGCCGGAACAGCCTTGTTTATTTGCCCAGCTGATCGAAAAGTTCCTTAGGTTTGTTCTTCCAGGTTTTATTGGATTCCTCCAGTACCGCCTTGGTGATGTCGAGGGGTTGATCCACCCAGAGAACGCCGGCGCGATCCATCTCCAGCACAAAAGAGAATTTCTCGCGCTTGCCGTACTCCGCGGCCGAGTACAGAACTATGGAAATTATTTCTTCCTGGGCGCGCTTTTCCGCATTGTTGTAGCGGCGCAAAAAATCGTTCCGCTTATCCTCAAACTCCCGCGACTGGCGCCTGAGCGCCTCCTGTCTGTCTTCTCTGGCTTCGGGCGAAAGAGCCTGCTGCTGAATCTGGAACTCGTTGACCAGCTTCTGCAGATCCAGGCCCTGCTTCTCCACGGCCTTGCCTTCGGCCTCAAAGTTTTTCTTCATGTCCGCCTGTTTGGCCTTGTAAGCGTCACAAGCCGTGGCCACGGCGTTCAGGCTGAACATCCCGACTTTCAGTTCAGCCGCCCCGGCCGCCCCGGTCGCCCCGGCCGCCAGACAAAAAATTAAAGTTAAGGGAACAAACAGCTTATACATGAATAAAAACTCCTTCTAGCGGGATTGACACCTGAACTTCCTTTCGCGCCGCAAGCAGGGATGTAATTTATACCGCGCTTCCGGTAGCGTCAAGGCGAAACGGCGCGAGCGCGGGGAGTAAGCGCCTGACGGAGGGGGAGGACGGGAAACGGGCTCAAACGGGAGTATTAAATGCCGTAGGGTTATGTTTTACGGGCAGGAGAAGGCGGAGCGCTTGGACGACGGTTGATCGCTCTGTGTGGACATCCATACCGGGGTTTGTGTCCCCCGGCCGGTCGCGAGCGGGCGAGGCCCTGGGCCTCGCCCGCCGTGTTCCCGTTCAGATGTTGTTCTTGATCATTTCCATAAGCAGAGCGCGGGCCGCCTCGTCGTCGCCGCCCGGCTGAGTGTAGCCTCCGGAGAAGTCCACGCTGATGGTCTGGAGGGTATCGCCCTCGCCCTTGATGTTCAGGGTCAGACCGCCGGAGCCGAACT
>JAISOL010000041.1 GCA_031275645.1 Deltaproteobacteria bacterium | reverse complement strand
GGATCGGGTACTTGCCCCAGACAATCCCATAAGGTAGCCAGTTCAGTTTGCATATGCATTCCTCCGTGGCCATATTTTCTAAAATTTTTCTAAAAAATCAAGAACAGAATGACCCTGATAACAGACCAATTTTATAGACCGGAAGGTTCCGTTAAGATAGCATACGACAACGTATGTTTACGCATTGCGGGGAGGTTGTCCATGCGTATAGCCGACAGAATGCGGGATCTCGGGACTGAAACGGCTTTTGCCGTGGCTGACAGAGCCTCGGCTCAAGCCGCTTTCGGAGCGGCGGTTTATCCTTTTCATCTGGGGGATCTCAATTTCAGAACTCCCCGGAACATAGCGGAAGCAGCTTATCTGGCTATAAAGGAGGGGAAAACGGGGTACTGCCCCAACGCCGGCATCGCTCCCCTGCGCGCCGCTCTTGCCGCCGACGTGAACGCCCGGCGCGGAACCTCCTATACCGCAGACAATGTTTCCATACAACCCGGAGGCAAACCGGTCATCGGCAAGTTCATCCAGACGCTGATGAACCCCGGAGATGAAGTGCTGTTTCCCTCTCCGGGTTACCCCATTTACGAATCGCAGATCCGCTATTTTGGCGGCAAGGCGCTGCCTTATGGGTTTGTGGCCAAAGAAGGAACCTTCCGCATTGATCTCGAAGGCCTTGAGCGTTCCATAAGCCCAAGAACCAGACTGATCATAGTCAACGATTTCCATAACCCCACGGGCGCGGTCTGTTCGCCGGAAGAGCAAGGCGAACTCGCGAAAATCGTGCGGCGACATGATCTTGTGGCGCTTCTGGATGAAGCTTATTTTGAAATTCACTATGCCGGAGTTCCCCGGAGCATAGTCAGTCAGCCCGGCATGGCGGAAAGAAGCGTGCTTTTGTATACCTTCGGCAAAAAATTCGCTATGACCGGCTGGCGCTTGGGCGCGGCCATAGGTCCGGCGGAAGTGATTGCTCTGATCACCAGGCTGAATGTGAACAATGAATCCTGTTCCGCCCATTTTGTTCAGTATGCCGGTCTGGAAGCCCTGCGGGGAGGGCAGGGGGAATACGAAAAAATGCTGAAAGAATTGCGGGAGCGCCGTGACGCGGCGCTGAGTATCCTGAATTCCATTCCGGGAGTGAGCTGCTTTTCTCCTGTGGCTTCCTTCTATTTGTATCCTGATGTTACGGAACTGATGGATAAAAAAGGTTTTGGGGGAGACTACGCCGCTTTCGCCGAAGACGTTCTGGTGCGTGCCGGCGTCTCCTTCTGCACGCGGATACATTTCGGGGAACCTCTGCCCGGTGAAAACAGGCATTATCTCCGCCTGGCTTTTTCCGGAATAGGCCTGGAAGGAATCAGAGCCGGTCTCAACAGACTGAGGGAATATGCGGCCGGATGCCAGGAGGCCCGCGACTGATGCAATACCACGAATTATTTGCCCTGTTCGGGGACAGAATCAATTATGCCGGCGCCGGCGTTGATTGCGGCAACGGACTTGTCCTGCGCAACTTCGATTTTCATTCGAAGGTGCGCTTTCCGGCGCCGTCGCTGGAAACAAGCGTCAACACGGCTTTACCTGCTTCCGTGATCGAGGATATGAGCGGCAATGAAGGAGTATACTCCCTTATCAACACGACGGACGCGGAAATAGAGGAAAATCTGCATTTCCGCTACCAGGTCATGCTGCCCTCTTCCAGCGGAAGGGCGCGGGGCATTGTTCTGATGCTCCACGGCTTCAACGAGAAACATTGGCTCAAGTACCTGCCCTGGGCCGCCCATATCGCTTTGAATACAGGCAAGGCCGTGGTCATGTTCCCCATCGCCTTCCACATGAACCGCGCCCCTGCCGCCTGGAGCGAAGCCCGCTCCATGCACAGGCTCAGCAAGGAGCGCAAAGGGCTTTATCCGGATCTTATCGGAAACAGCCTCTCCAATGTCGCCATAAGCACGCGCCTGCACAACAAGCCGGAGCGCTTTATCTGGTCTGGTCTGGAATCCTATCATGATCTACTTGATTTAATTGAAATAATCAAGAGAGGGGAGCATGCGTCCATTGCTCCTGAGGCCAGCGTCGATTTTTTTTCCTACTCCATAGGCACGCTTCTTATGGAAATAGCCGTAATGACCAACAAGAACGGTTATTTTTCCCAATCACGCTGCGTGGCCTTTTGCGGAGGCCCCGTCTTCAACAGGCTTTCGCCGGTTTCAAAATTCATTTTGGACAGCGAGGCGAATGTGCGGCTGTATTCATATCTGGTCGAACATCTGGACAGCCATATGAAGAGTGACTCCCAGCTGAAGAGGCTCCTTACCGCGGAGGAGGAAGGCGTAAATTTCCGCAGCCTGCTCAATTACCGCGTCAAGCTGGATTATCGCGAAGAAAAGCTGCGCTCCCTCCGCGACAGGTTTTACGCCGTGGCTCTGGCGCGGGATGAAGTGGTCCCGCCGTACGAAGTAATCAATACCCTGCAGGGAAGCCGCAAGGATATGGGCATTAGAGTGGATGTCCTGGATTACCCCTATCCTTACAGGCACGAGGAACCTTTTCCCTCGGGCATATACGGCAGAGCTTCCCTGATCGGAGAAATTGATCGGCAGTTCCGGAGGACTTTCGAACCCATAAGCGCTTTTCTGGCGTAAAAGCCATAGCGCTGGGGATCCGGCGGGAGCGGGCTCAAGCCGCCAGCTTCAGTGCGGCCAGAAGATGATCTTTTTTTCCAGCAGTCCTAGGCCGCTCATGGAAAGAAAGGTGATCAGCCCGGTATAGAGTATACCGGCCAGCATACGCGGAAAGTCCGCGTAATCCGCATAATATTGGACAAAACGTCCCAGCCCGGAAGTGGAGCCGAACAATTCCGCGACGGTGAGCATGATGAAAGCCATGCCCATGCCCACATGCATTCCGTTGAAGATAAAGGGCAAGGCGGCGGGAAAGGCTACCCGGCGCAGATATTGGAAATGGGTGAAGCCCAGGGCTCTGGCATTGTCGCGGTGCTGTTCCGGTACGGCCAGAGTCCCGGCCGAAGCGTTTATGAACACGGGCCAGAACGAGGCAAGCAGAACAATGAAAATAGCCGAGGATCTGAAGGTAGGCAGCAAGGCTATGGCGTAGGGTATGTAGACTGTGGGCGGCACGGGCGCCACCACTCGCGCGAAAGGAATGAAGATGAGGCGCAGGCGTTCGGAACCGCCGACAAGCAGTCCCCAGGAGGCGCCGAGGATTACCGCGCCTGCGTAAGCCGGGGCCAGAATTAAAAAGGAAGAGCCTGTGCTTACCAGAAGTTCCGGTAACGATTCCCACAAAATTTTGAGCGTCAGCCAGGGGCTGGGGAACAGGTACTGATGCTTTGTCGGCAGAATCCAGGCTACGACGGCCCAGACCGCGAGAACCGCAATGAAGAGCGAAACGCCGTAAAGGGAGACGAAGAGACGGGGCACAGGCCCGCCCGTTTTCCGGGCAGGGATGGGATTTGCCTGTCGTTCGATAATCGCGGACATGGGATTAGATGCCTTCCTGTCGTGAAGTGATGATAGATTCGCCGGCGATTTGCCTGCGGGCGTCCCTGTGGTAGTAGGAGCTGATTTCCGAGCGCAGCTCGCGGAACGAATCCAGCGCGAACAGGGTTTCCGCATTGCGGGGGCGGGGAAAATCCACCTTGATTTCCCCGATGATCCTGCCGGGGGAAGCGCCGAGGATGATTACCCGGTCGCCAAGAAGCAGGGCTTCGTCCACATCATGGGTGACAAAGATGACCGTGCGTCCGGGGGAAGAGCAGCTCCAGACGTCAAGCAGAAGTTCCTGCAGACGCATCCGGTTGGCCGGATCAAGCGCGCCGAAAGGCTCATCCATGAGCAGCACGGGGCTGCCCAGAGCCAGGGTGCGGGCTATGGCTCCGCGCTGGCGCATGCCGCCGGAAAGTTCGTGCGGATATTTATGCGCGGCTTCGCGCAGCCCCACCATGCCGAGGTATTCGTCGGCGTATTGGAATCTTTCGCTCTTCGCGGTTTCCGGCCTGGATTTTTCAATGGCCAGGGCCACGTTGTCCCGCAAGCGGAACCAGGGAAAGAGCGAATATTCCTGAAAGACTATGCCCCTTTCCAGCGAAGGGCCGTGCACCGGCCGGCCTCGCCAGAGTATGCGCCCCCCGGAAGGGCTCTCAAGTCCGGCAATCAGACGCAGCAGAGTCGTCTTGCCGCAGCCGCTCGCGCCGAGCAGGCACAGGAATTCCCCTTCCGGCACGGAGAGATT
Source organism: Deltaproteobacteria bacterium (assembly GCA_031275645.1). GTDB lineage: Bacteria > Desulfobacterota > Desulfovibrionia > Desulfovibrionales > Desulfovibrionaceae > WRHT01. Next base: position 37,149 of record JAISOL010000041.1, on the reverse strand, counting down.
GATGTCTTCCAGGGCCATTTTTTGTTCGTCGTAAGTAAAGAAAAGATTTTCGACGCGCAGTTCCCCGAGTTTGCTTTTTGGCGGGATCTTGTCCGGGGAGCGGTTTTCTGCGGCTATATCCGGCGTGGGCATTGTTTTTCCGTTGTTCAGCCCCCGCGTGCCCTACAGGCCGCGCGGGGGGCAGTCATTATTTATATTCCCAGTGAATATCGGAACGGCCGCCGCCTTTGGCGACAGTATCACGTTCGTTGAGCACGGCCAGGGCTTCCCGCCAGAACGGTTCATCGGGAGATTCCCGGATCAGGCTTTCCAGAGCTGTTTTATAAGGTCCGGGTTCAATAAAGCGCTGGATGTCGTCCTTGGAGTCAATAACCTTGATGAAGTTCATAATATCCCAAATTTTCTGCAGTCCTGAGGCGTTGGGGTCTGTACTCTGGTCAAGGCGCGCGCCGTAAAAGGCGTTTCTGATAAGCTCCTTGTCCAGTTTCACATATTTGGCGATATCGTTAACCGTGTTTTCGCGGTGAGCCGGATCGCCGCTCCGGCTGTAAAATTCGGCTTTCAGCAAAGAGCGCAGCAGGCGCACCCAGACGTCTCCCCTGGAGTTCAGTTCGCCGGTGCGCACGATCAGGCGGCAGCAGGGGTGACCCGGCAAAAGATCGGCGCTGTCCAGCACCACCTTGAAGCCTTTTTCCTCGGCGCCCTGATCGTACGGCCCCCAGAGGGCGCCGACATCGGCCTGCCCCTTCTTTACCGCTTCAATAACGGCGGTCGGATTTTTCAGTTCAATGAATTCCACATCTTTTTTCAGGTCAAGGCCGTTCTGCTGCAAGGCCCAGCGTAAGACCACGTCTCCGCTGGCAAGGCGCACAACGGCTATCTTTTTGCCTTTCAAATCCTTTACCGACCTGACGCTGTCCGCTCTTTCCGGCGTGGTGATGTACATGGAGTCCTGCCCCATGATGCCGGCGATGATGAGCGCGTCTTCGCCTCTGGAAATATGGGCCAGCGGGGTGGCTGTGCCGAAGGCGCCGGCGTCGAGCTTTTCCGCCCGGAAGGCGGCGATGCCGTCCGCTCCGCTGGTGAAGATCGCCAGCTCCACATCCAGGCCTTCTTCAAGGAATATGCCGCGTTCCTTGGCCACAAAGAATTTGGCCTGCCCGGTGATGGGCATGGCTCCCACGGTAAGTTTGATCAATTCGGCGGCCCGCGCCGCATCCGGCGGCGTCAAAGGCAGAGCCAGAATCAACGCGGTCAGCAGTTGCGCCGCGCAACGTAAAAAAGGAATGCGCATGTACTTTTCTCCTGTCTGTAAACCGGCGCGAGACGGGTTTGCCCGGCCTCCGGCCCCGCGCCTGAAATGTTTTGGAAGCTTCGGAAAGGGTTATTATCTCCGGCGCGGAGGCAATATAGGATTAATAAACATAAAGTCAATAGTTTTTATGATAAAATTACGTAAGCGTATTGCGCAAAATACTGATCCGGATTATACCGGACATCATATTGCCGCCCGCCGTGTTTCTTCTTTCCCGGCGGCAAACATCAAGCAGAGGGGGTTGTATGAGAAGAGGTTTATTGGTTCTGTTGGGAATCACCCTGGCGTTTATGCCGGTCTTTGCCTCGGAGGCCGGAGCGGCCGCCCCGGCGCTGAAAACCTTCACCATCACCTCCGGTCCTTTGGGCGGTGATTTTTATGCCTTGGGCGGAGTTATAGGCGAAGCGGCAAAAAGCATACTTCCCGGCACGACCGTGAGCGTAAATACGGGCGGAGCTGTGGAGAACGTGCTGAAAATAGAGGGAGGCAAGGCGGATCTGGGCACCGGCATGGTCAAGCTGTATCTGGAAAGCCTGCGGGGCGTGGGCGCTTACGCGGGCAGACCTCCGGTGAAGAACGTCAAGGTTATGATGTACGTGACGCCTATGCCCATGAGTTTTTTTCTGGTCAGAGAGAACAGCCCCTTCAAGTCCATTGCCGACATAGCCAAAAACAAGCCCAAAATCCGGCTTCTGACTTCCAAAAGAGGCTCCTCCCCCTCCGTTGCTTCCGAGAACATGCTCAAGTATTACGGTTTTGACTATGCCGCCATTGATTCCTGGGGCGGTTCAGTACAGTACGTTTCTTATGCGGAAGCTTCCACCCTCATTCAGGACGGGCACGCTGATGCCTACGTCGGGCCTATTGTTTCGGCCATCAACGAACTGATCACCTCCGTGAAAATGAGGATGCTCCCCATTGACCCGGCTGTGCTGGACAAGCTCTCCGGCGACGGCTACATGTCCTATCCCCTCAGGAAGGGGCAGTACTATTTTGTGGATGCCGACATTCCGCATATGGCCGAATCAGTCATTCTGCCTGTCGGAGCCAATCTGCCGGACGACGTTATCTACAATCTGACCAAGCTGCTTTGTGAGAAGCCGGAACTGATCCGGAACGTGCATCCTACTTATGCCGTGTTCGAGCCGAGTAAAAGTCCGAGCTATATTGATCAGGAATATATTCATCCGGGCGCTCTGCGCTATTACAAAGAGCGGGGCTGGTTGAAGTAATGGGCGAAGATTCCGGGCAAAGTCCGAAGCCGCCCGGGAGAGTTGCGGGGGGCTTCTCCCCCTGCTTTTTGCCTCATGTGATTTTCGCGGGTTGCCTCGCTTTTTCCCTGTATCAGGCTCTGACGGTGATCCGGGGCATGCCTGTGGCTTATGTGCATAGACCCGTACACGTCATGTTTGCCGCAAGTCTGGCTTTTCTGGTTTATCCCTTTGCCGGAAAGCGCGGAATTTCCGTCCGGGACATGTTTCCAGCCCTGCTCGCCTTTGCGGTTTTTGCCGTGCCGGCTCTCTATGCGCAGCAGATTTCCGTGCGTCTGGTCATGGTGGATGAACTCAACCTGATCCAGACTATCAGCGGGGCGGCGGCCATACTGCTGGTGCTGGAGTTGGTGCGGCGGGTGGTCAGCGCCACTCTGATGGTGATCTGTCTGCTTTTTATCGCCTACGCCTTTCTGGGCGTTTATATGCCCGGAGCTCTGGCGCACAAGGGCTTTACCTGGCTGGAGATAGTGGACTACCTGAGCTTCGGCCTGGAAGGGCTGTATTCTTCCGCTGTGGGCGTTTCTTCAACTTATATCGCCGCCTTCATTATTTTCGGCACCTTTCTGGAGAGCTGCGGGGCCGGAGAAGTGCTCATGGATCTGGGCAGCGCCCTTACCGGGGCCTACCGGGGAGGACCGGCCAAGATCGCGGTGATAACCAGCGCCTTTTTCGGGACAATTTCCGGTTCCGCGGCGGCCAATGTCTATGCCACCGGCGCCTTCACCATTCCTATGATGAAAAAATACGGCTACAGACCGAATTTTGCCGGAGCGGTGGAGGCGGGCGCCTCCACCGGCGGGCAGATCATGCCGCCGATAATGGGCGCGGCGGCCTTTCTCATGGCCGATTTCCTGAATGTGCCCTACCTGGAAATATGCAAGGCCGCGCTTATTCCCGCCTTTTTGTATTTTTTTTCCATACTCCTGATGGTGGACTTTGAAGCCGCCAAGCACGGGCTGGGGGGGATGTCCAGAGAAGATTTGCCCAAACTGCGTGATGTGGTCAGGAGGTTGTACCTGCTTTTGCCCATTGCCGTTCTGCTGCTTCTTATGCTTATGGGGTATACGCCCTTCAGGGCGGCCATGCTGGCCGCCGCCGCCGCCATTGTGGTTTCCTGGAAGGATCGGCGCTTGGCCATCGGGCCGCGCCGCTTTCTCGACATCCTCTCCACTGCCGGACGGAGGATGATCCTCATAGCCGTGGCCTGCATGGGGGCGGGCATAATTGTGGGCGTGGTTTCCCTGACCGGCATAGGCCTGAACCTCACCTCCGTGGTTTTATCCATATCCGGAGGCAGCTCCATTATGGCGCTGGTGGTGGTCATGCTTTCTTCCCTGCTCATAGGCATGGGCACGCCCACCACCGTGGCCTATGTGCTGGTGGCCACCCTGGGGGTGCCGGCCCTGTTGGACATAGGCTTCGAACGTATTCCGGCGCATTTTTTCGTTTTCTATTTCGGGGTTATTTCCATGGTTACTCCGCCGGTGGCCGTGGCCGCTTATGCCGGAGCGGAAGTAGCCGGCGGCGACATGATGAGTACCGGGATAACGGCTTCCAGACTATGCAGCGTAGCCTTCATTGTGCCTTTCTTTTTCATGTATGATCCCTCCCTGCTCATGCAGGGGGAGGATACACTGTATATTCTGCAGTCTTTTGCGACAGCGAGCGTGGGCACAATCGCCCTTGCCGGCGCCATGTCGCGCTGGTTTATCCGGGATCTGCCCCTGCCCTGGGCGGCGCTGCTCCTGGCTGGCGGTCTCACCCTGATTGTTCCGGGGATTATAACGGATTGCATTGGTTTCGGTCTGGTTATAGCTGTCACCTTGTTCTGTATTCTGACCAGGAAAAAAGTCCGGCCTGCGCTTTCAGGCATAAAAGGCCGGCAATAAAAAGGATGGTAAAATGCGTGAGTTGATTTATCCTGAGGGTTCATGGGTTGCCATAGTAACCCCTTTTGCCGCTGATGGAGCCGTTGATCTGGGAGTAATGCGTTCCCTGGTCGATTTTCATGTGGCCAACGGCAGCAGCGCTCTGCTTATCCTGGGATCCACGGGCGAGCCCACCACCATGACCATGGAAGAGAAGAAGACCGTGATCAAGGCCATGAGCGTCTACTGCAAAGGCAAGATCCGGGCTTTTTTCGGTGTTACCCACGGTTCCACGGACATGACCATCGAGCTTGCCCGCCATGCCCAGGAAAATGACGCCGACGGCATAGTTATTGTCGTTCCTCCCTATTTGTGCCCGGATCAGCCATCGGTACTGCAGTATCTCATCGACGTGTGCCTGTCTGTTGACATAGGCGTCGGGCTGTATAACAATCCGGCCAGGGTGGTGGCCAACATAAATCCGGAAACCATCATCACCCTGTTCAATGAGGTGCCCAATCTTGTCGCCGATAAGGAAGCCATGCCCAGTGTGGGGCAGCTTGCGGCGGTCTGCGAGGGAACCAACGGCGAATTGCCGGTGTTTTGCTGCGATTCCCCGGCTTATGCGCTTGTGATTCCCACTCTCGGCCTGGGAGGCTCGGGTACGGCCAACGTGAGCGGCAATGTGCATCCCAGAGCCATGGCCGAGATGTCCAGGCCCTGGAAGAGCTGGGAGGATGTGCAACGCACCCGCAGGCTTCACAACGAACTCCTGCCTGTCATGGAAGCCTGCTATTCCGCCACCAACCCGGTTGCCGTAAAATTTTTCATACGCCTCCTGGGTTTCCCGGTGGGGCCGTGCCGAAAGCCGTTGCGGGAAGTTTCGCCGGAAGTGCGGGAGGCCATGCTCCTGCTTATTGAGGAATTTGAGCTCAGGAAAGTTTATGATTTGGGACAGCTTTGATAAAACGCCCCGGAAGGACGGGAGCGGCGGCACCTGGATGCGGGCGGATCCCGCCGGCGCGGAGGGAGTATGCAGAGTACGGAGTTGAAGCAGCCGCAATGGCACAAGCTGCACTTCGGGCCGGGAGAGGATATTTTTCAGGGCTTACGCGAATTTTTTCAAGAAAAGAAGTTCAAGCAGGCATTCATTCTGTCCAGCATAGGTTCTTTGGAAAAAATCACCTGTAACTATCCTGTGGTCAGCACCAGAATGCCCCCGGACATAAAAGGCCGGACAGTGGAAGATTTTCTTGAGATCAACGGGATCAACGGAGAAATTTGGCGGGAGGAAGGACGTATACGGGTGCATTTGCACGGTTCCTTCACCCACGAAGTCGACAAGCTTTACGGCGGGGGGATAGCCGACGGCAGCGCCAGGGCGTTGGTGTTGGTGGATATGGTGGTTATGGGCATACCGGAATAAGGAGAGGGCATCATGGCTTTTCTTGTTTTCAATTGTGAGCATTGCGGCAAAAAATCCCATCGTTTTTTGCGACCTTCACAGGTCAGAGGCACGGTGATCTGCCCTTCCTGCAAAAAGTTCATTACCTCCGGCGGCTCTTCGGCCGCCATTCCGACCCTAGCGGCCAGCGGCGGCCAGAAGATAAGCTGCACCAAATGCGATTAGGGTCTGTCGACACCCAGGCTCATCTCGGAACTACGCCTGGATGTGAAAATGCTCTGACCGGCGCTGAAGAGCGGCTTCGGCTGAGCAATTCCGGGAGAGGGAAGCATGCTCGATCTGGATAAGGACAATTTCATCGCGGAAGTTGAGCAGAGCGATCTGCCGGTGGTGGTGGAGTTTTGGGGACAGCAGTGCGCTGTCTGTCTGGCTCTGATGCCGGAAGTTGAAAAACTCGCCGCAAGCCGCGCCGGCAGGATCAAATTCTGCCGTATCGCCATAGCCGGTTGCCGCAGGTTATGCCTTCAGCTCAGGATTCTCAGCGTGCCCACCTTTCTTTTTTACAGGGGAGGAGAGTGCAAGGCGCGCCTTTCTGGCGACGGCGTCAACCTTGAGGAGATCCGCGTCCTGGCGGACGCCTTGTTGCGGACTGAGGCGGATTGAGACAGGTCGCCGCGCCGCCGAAATGCGAAGCATTCCGGCTCGACATCCTGTCGCGCGTTCCGATTCCCGCGGCCTTTTACATACTCTTTATGAGACTGCTTCGGGATCAGGATAATTTTTCCGGATCCAGTCGCGGTAGGCTCCGCTTTGAACCGCGGCGAGCCAATCCGGGTTTTCCAGATACCAGAGCACGGTTTCCCGCAGGCCTTGTTCAAATCCGAATTTGCGTTTCCAGCCCAGTTCCCGTTCTATTTTCGCGCTGTTTACGGCATAGCGGAAGTCGTGCCCGGCCCTGTCGGCAACAAAACGGATCAGCCCGGCATAGGGACCGTCAGGGTGAGGCCGAAGTTCGTCCAGCGCCGAGCACACTGTTCTGACAACATCAATATTGCGGCGTTCTGCCTGCCCGCCCACATTGTAGGTCTCTCCCGGCGTCCCCCTGTTCAGGACAAGCTTTATAGCCGCGCAGTGATCTTCCACGTGCAGCCAGTCGCGGATATTTTCGCCGTTTCCGTAAAGCGGCAGGCTCTCCCTGCGCATGGCCCGCGCTATGACCAGAGGGATGAGCTTTTCGGGAAACTGGCGCGGCCCGTAGTTGTTGGAGCAGTTGGTGATCAACACGGGCAGGCCGTAGGTGGCGTGGTAGGCGCGCGCGAAATGATCGCTGGCCGCCTTGCTGGCGGAATAGGGGCTGTTGGGGGCATAAGGGGTGCTTTCCGTGAAGGCCGGCTCTCCGGCTCGCAGAGAACCGAATACTTCGTCCGTGGAAACATGCAGAAAGCGGAACTTTTCGGCAGCCCCGGCGGGCAGCTTCTTCCACCAGGCCAGAACCGCGGCCAGCAGGCTGTGCGTGCCCAGTACGTTGGTGCGCACAAAGTCTTCGGGAGCCAGGATGGAGCGATCCACATGGCTCTCCGCCGCGAAATTTATCAGGGCGTCCGGACGGAAATCCTCCAGCAGGCTGAGGATAAAGGAAAAATCTCCTATGTCACCGCGTTCGAAACGATGCAGGGGATTATCCTTTAAACTCAACAGATTCAGAAGGTTTCCGGAATAGCAGAGTTTGTCCAGCGTGAGGGTTGCGGTTCCCCGGCTCACCGCCCCGAGCACAAAGCAGGAACCTATAAATCCCGCCCCGCCGGTGACCAGGTATTTTTTCGGGGCGCCTCCTGTTTCCCGGCGCGAGATAGCGGGGATCATGTTCGCGTCTTCTCCGGACTCTCCTGTTCTTCTTCCGCCAGTTCGAGCAGGTATCGGCCATAGGCGTTTTTGCTCAAACGTCCGGCCAGGAGGAGCAGTTGTTCCTTGTCTATAAATCCCTGTCTCCAGGCTATTTCTTCCAGACAGGCTACTTTCAGCCCCTGGCGCTGTTCCACTGTCTGCACGAAAAGCGAGGCTGAAAGAAGCGAGTCATGCGTCCCCGTATCCAGCCAGGCGATGCCGCGGCCCAGGCGTTCCACCTTGAGCAGACCGGAACGGAGATAGGCGTTGTTCACATCGGTTATTTCCAGTTCGCCTCTGGCTGAAGGCTTGATTGACGCCGCAATGTCCGCGACTTCCCCGTCATAGAAATAGAGCCCGGTAACGGCGTAAGAAGATTTCGGCCGGGCCGGTTTTTCTTCTATGCTGATTGCCCGGCCGGCATCGTCAAACTCCACCACGCCGTACCGTCCGGGATCGCTGACGTGATAGCCGAAAACAGTGGCGCCTTCAGTCCTGTTCATGGCCGTCCGCAGGGAATCCGCCATCAGGCTGCCGAAAAAGATGTTGTCCCCCAGCACCATACAGACCGGGTCCGCGTGCAGGAAATCTCTGGCCAGAATGAAGGCTTGGGCAATTCCCTCCGGCCTGGGCTGCTCAATATAGGTAAAGGAACAGCCCCATTGCCCTCCGTCCAGCAGAAGACGCCGGAACAAAGGCAGATCCTCCGGAGTGGAAATGACGGCTATATCCCGGATGCCGGCCAGGAGCAAGATGGAGAGGGGATAATAGATCATGGGCTTGTCGTAGATGGGCATGAGCTGTTTGCTTACGCTCAGGGTCAGGGGATGGAGTCTGGTGCCGGAACCTCCGGCCAGGACTATGCCCTTTCGGGTTTGTGTTCGCGTCATATGTTTCTCGCAACTTTTACAGGCACTATGTATTTTTGCCGCCGGAGCGTCAAGAGCTCCACGACCTGTAACGTTTTTTTTTGTTCAGCTTTCCAGAGCATTTCGCGCTCGAAACGCTCTGGCCTCTGCCCAGTATTCGACTTATTTTGCCCTTGCGCGGCGGAGGCATGCGGAGTTATTAAAATATGCGCGCAGGCGGGCTTTGCCGGTCGTGAAAAGCGTGTTTCAGGCATAAACTTGCTCTAAGGAGGCACAAAGGCATGAAAAAATCATTAATGACCGTTATTTCGGCTTTTTTGGCCGTGTTTCTGACTGTGCCAGGCGGACTTTCCGCTTCCGAGAAAAAAGAGGAGGGTTTGCAGGAAATTTACGCCTGCTTGAAAAATTGCGGCTATTACTTTCTGGCTACCACGGAAGGCGATCAGCCCAGAGTCCGCCCCTTCGGCAGTCTGGCTGTTTTCGAGGGCAAAATTTATTTCCAGACCGGCAAGATAAAAGACGTTTCCAAGCAAATGGCGGCCAATCCCAAAATTGAGATTTGCGCCTATGATGGCAAGGGAAGCTGGATTCGTATACAGGCTGTCGCAGTGGAAGATGAGAGACGGGAGGCCAAACAGTTTCTGCTGGATGCCCATCCCGAATTGAAGAGTATGTACTCGGCCGATGACGGGAATACTCAAGTGCTGTATCTCAAAAACGGCGTGGCAAGATTTTATTCGTTCAAAGGCGAGACGAAAAGAGTGGAGTTCTGAACGGAACCTCCTTGTGAAAGGGCGCGCACATCCTCGTAACGAAAGCACGAGGTCAGGTGGTCGTTGACCATGCCCGTGGCCTGCATATGGGCATAGACAATGGTGCTGCCCATGAATTTGAAGCCCAGTTTTTTCATTTCTCCGGCTATGGTGTCGGACAGGGGGGTGGTGGGAGGAACATCCCGCATGCTTTTCCAGGCGTTCTGGACGGGCTTTCCGTCCACAAAACCCCAGAACCACTTGCAGAAGCTGCCGTTTCTGGAGGCTATGTCCAGAAAAAGGCGGGCATTGGCGACAGCGCTTTCGATTTTTTTGCGGTTGCGCACAATGGAAGTATCCGCCAGCAGCCGATCTATATCACTTTCCGTGAAGCAGGCCACCCGTTCCGGATTGAAGCCGGCGAAACATCGCCTGTAACCTTCGCGCTTTTTGAGGATGGTTCTCCAGGAGAGCCCCGCCTGCGCCGATTCCAGAGTGAGGAACTCAAACTGCCCAAGATCGTCGTAGCGGGGTACCCCCCACTCCTCGTCGTGGTAACGGATTTCCAGATCCGAACCGACGGCCCAGCCGCAACGTGTTTTTTCCATGCCGGACTCCCTGAGGTTCAGCAGTTTACGCCTGAAGTGCGCTTTTCACGGCGGTTTTCCGTCACGGCTTCTGGTTGTGCCATAAAAGCCAGCGCGAGGTAGTCTGGAAATCCGCAGCCTGTCGCCTCATGGCGGCGGCGCGTTCCGGCTCCTGCTCCGCCAGATTGATCAGAACCGTGTCCTCCAGCCGGTACAGGGCATCAGCCGCACCCGGACGATGAGAAAAGCAGTAACCGTCTTTCACCAGCATACGGATATCGTCGCCGCTGCTGATAAAAACGACTCCGTCCTTATCGTTGGCGGGATCCAGCATATTCCGCCCCAAAGAGCGGGAGCGGTGTTCCACTCCCGAGAGGGCGGCCAAGGTGGGCAAAACATCGGCCTGAGTGTGCGGATACGGGTTGATCCCCGGCGCCACCCTCCCCGGCGCGTGGAGCAGAAGCGGAACATGCCAGCTCTGAAGGCTGCAGGCCAGATAGCCGGGGCTGACGTTCTCCGAGGGACGGTCAAGCCCGTGATCCCCGAAGATGACAAAAATGGTGTTGTCGTACCAGGGCTCTTTTTTTACCCGGTCAAAAAAACGGCGCAAAGCATGATCGGCAAAATTCAGCGAGAAGTATTCCTCCTCCGCGTCAAAGCCGTAATGGCGTATCGCTTCCGGGCCGGGACGGGGCGGAAGAACATAGCCCTCGTTGTCGTCGGGTATGGTCCAGGGCCGGTGGAAGGAAGCCGTCTGCACCACGGCCAGGAAAGGCTTGACGCTCTGCCCGAGAATCCCCACACTCTCGCGCAACAGGGCCAAATCCGAGATGCCCCATACGTCCACGTTGGGCGCTTCCCAGGTTCCTTCCTCCAGCAGGCGCAGATCTCCGATATTGTGCAGCAAAAGTCCCCGTATATTGGCCCAACTGGCGCTGCCTCCAATGAGGTAGTATTTTTCGTAGCCGTCAAATTCCTGCAGCATGGAGAATTGATCCACCAGCAGAGGATTGCGCGAGGTGGTCCCGCCGGAATGGTTGACGTCGGGAATGCCGGTGATGGTGGTAAACACGGCCCGCGCCGTAGTCCGGGTTGGGGCGTAGAAGTTGGAAAAATACAGGCTTTCTTTGGCCAGTTCCCGCAAAAAGGGCGTGGGGTCGGCATCGCTGTTTGCCCTGCCCGGCGAGAAGGAGGTGCGCGGCCAACCCAGCGATTCCATGATTATGATCATGATGTTGGGCCGCTCCGTCCGTCCCGGCGGCAGGGGCGTGGCGGAATAACTGCGCATGTAGTCCAGGGGCGCGTCGCCTTCGGGAATGTTCAGCCAGGCGGCCATGCGCGGCCAGGCTTCAAGGGCGGCCTTTTCATCCGGAAGCGGAGCTTTGCCGGAATTGCGGGTGTCGTAGATGTTCTGCAGGGGATGCAGAGCCAGCAGGGAGATGTTGTTGTCCGTGCTGAAATAGGCATTGCTCCAGCGCAGAGGGAAAAGGTTGGAACTCAGTTGTCCGTAAGTTGTCAGGAACAGCCCTGCCAGGCCGAGGACGGTGAGCAGAACGCGGCGTGGGAGCGACAGGGGAGGAAGGGCGGGCAAATCCCGACTCAGCCAGCGCGTAAGCAAAAAAGCGTAGAGGGCCACGCCTGCGGCCAGGATCAGGCAAAGCCTGATTACGGGATAGGTTTGCCAGAGCATGACTGCGGAAATAAGGGGATCCTCCAGAAAGTTGAGGATGCTTAAGTCCAGGCGCTGACGCAGATAAAATAACATGCCGAAATCAAAAGTATAGGCCAGAAGGGCGAAGCCGAAAATCAAGGTCTGGATAGCGCACACAACGCAGCGCAACGGGCTTGCGCCCTGGTCACTCCGGTGGCGCAGACGGCGCTCCAAAGGAGGATAAAGCAGGCACAGGCAAAGGGGCAGGGTGAGCAGAACAGCCCAGCGCGCGTCGAATTTGAGGCCGATGTAAAGGGCGCGGGGGATGGAGTCTTTATCCGCTATGTTTGGCTGTAAAAAAAACAGCGAGCCCAGGCGGGCGGCGAAAAAGAGAGCCGTATGGATCGCCGTTATGCAAAAAACAGCCGGCAGAGGCCGCCAGCGTGAAAGATACAGGAAAAAAGCCGAGTTCGTCATCAGAAGTTCAGCGTGGAAACCCCGGCATTCGTGCCGGAGAGAAAGCGCCCTCCTTATTTTTAAGGCAGTTTACACGGTAGCAACAAAAACTCAATGCTTTTATGGCCGAGGTTTACGGCTTCAATGAAATCACGGACTCCTGAGTCCCTATGACCAGAAGTTTGTCACCCTTGGCAAAGGGTTTTTTCGGATCGGGCACGAAGCGGTATTCCGTGTCTTCCTGTCCGCGCACTGCGGCTACCAGCACTCCGCTTGCATCCCGCAGATTAAGCTCCAGCAGGTTTTTTTTCTCCCAGGCGTCCACGACAAGCTCCTGAATAAGAACGCCGCCTCCTATGGGCAAAAAATCCAGCATACCCGGATTATGCAGGCGGTAGGCCGTATGCACGGCAACATCCAACTCCGGCTGTATGATCCGTTTTACGTCCAGTCTTTGCAATACCCTGGCATGGGGCCCACTGACCGCTTTCGCGATAATATTCCTGAGCCCGAGTTCCTGAAGGTTCAGGACGACGAGAATGGAGGTTTCCATGGAAGAACCCACTGAAACGGCCACGACATCCAGGTACTGAAATTGCAGCTGGGTCAGGGCAGCCATATCCGCGGCGTTGGCTTCGTAGACCTGCGAAAATTGTTCTTGCGCGGCCCGGACGCGATCGGGATCGGCGTCCACGCCGATCACCCGGTGTCCCAGTTCCGTCAGTGTTGACCCGATTCCCAAGCCGAATTTCCCCAGACCAATGACGCCTACTTCAAGTTTTGTCTTCATAAGAGCCTCTTGTTATCCGACAGGCATGGAATCCGTGGGATAGCGGAAAGCCGGATCGGACTGGAACTGCTGGATGGTGCTGATCAGCCAGACAGGTCCGATTTTGCCGATGAGCATCGCCCCGCATAAAATGAGCTTCCCGAGGTCCGACAGACGCGGCGTGACGTTGATGGATAGGCCTACCGTGCCGAAAGCTGACACAACCTCAAAAAAAAGTTCCATGAGTCCGAAGGGGGCGGCACCGTGATGCGTGTGTCCGTTTTCGGTCAGCACCAGGGCGAAAGTGGTCAGGATAACCGTCAGCAGGGCATAACAGAAAAGAAGCGCGGCCTTATTGCAGGTCTTGGGGGACATGGCTCGCCCGGCCACGATAATCTGGCTGTGTCCGCGCAGTTGCGCCACCAGGTTACCCCAGAGAATACGGAAGGTCGTGGTTTTGATGCCGCCCGCGCATGAACCTGGTGAACCGCCTATGAACATCAGGAGCATGGTGACCAGAAGCGCCGCGTCGCTGAACAGCTCCATATCCGTTGTGGAAAATCCTGCCGTGCGCGAGGTTACGGATTGAAACAGTGAGATCAGCGCGCGTTCCGGCAGAGGAACGCCCTCCCGGACGGCCTTGTCCGGTTCCAGAGCGAAAATGGCCGCCGCTCCGGCCAGGATCAGAAACAGGCTCGTAGCGAGTACGATCCGGCTGTAATATCTGAGGCGGACAACCGGGAGGCGGAGACTCCTCGGGCCCGGCGCTTTCAGCCGGGCGAGCAGAACGCGCGCCATGTCTTCGATCACAAAATAGCCGAGTCCTCCGGTAATGATCAGGGTCATGACGGCGACGTTCATCCCCCAATGGCCTCGCCATTGGGCAAGGCTGTCCTGCCACGGCGCGAATCCGGCGTTGCAGAAGGCGGAGACGGAGAGGAACAGAGCGTTGAAAAAACCTATGCGTTCCGGTTCAAGGAAAAAGAAAACGGCCGCCCCGGCTGCTTCACAAAAAAACACCGTGAGAATCATTCGCTGCAAGAAGCGTCCCAGGTTGAAAGAAGGGTCGTAAAACAGTACCTGTTCCACGGCCATTCTGTCTCTGAGAGAAATACGTCTGTCGAGCATGTAGAAGACAAGGGTGCTGTAGGTCACAATGCCAATTCCGCCGAGCTGCACGAGGGCGAGCACAACGCCTTGTCCAGCTCGGTTGAACGTGGAAAATACGTCCACACTTGCCAGCCCTGTCACGCAGACGGCCGAGGTTGCAGTAAACAGGGAGTCAACGAAGGAAGCTGAACCGCGGGCTGCATTCGCGTCAAGAAACAACAGAAGAGCGCCCGCGCCGATAACCAGGGCAAAAGCCGCCACGGGCAGCACAAAGGGTGTGATGTAATGTTTGTCGCCCGTCGTAGAGGTTTCTGTCATTGCGGTTAACCGACCTGCAAGGCGTTTGATTCCGGCCGCGCAGCGGGATTCCTGATTTTAAAAATCTACAGAAAGGCTGCGGGCGTGTCAACATAGCGAATGTGGAATAAGCTGTTGCGGATTTCCGGAGAAGTCTATAATTATTCGTTTATTAGCGGGAAGGAAAAGTATTTTGTATTTTTTCCGGCGGAGGAGCGCAGGCCGGGAAATTGAGCCGAACCAGGCGGATTCCTGGACAAAAGGTATGTCAATTCTTGTGTCTGAACCATCCGGGGAGTTTTCTCAGGAGAAAAGGAGCGGGGCTGAACAGGTTCCAGAAGTGCGGGTATCATGAAACATTTAAATTTGCCTACTTTGCTTACCCTGAGCCGCATCGGCATGACTCCTTTCATTGTCGTTCTGCTGTATTTTCCCAACAGAATTACCTGCCTTGGCGCGGCCTTGTTATATATCGTCGCTTCCTTTTCCGATTATATAGACGGCAGACTGGCGCGCAGCTCGGGTCAGGTCACCAGTTTCGGAAAATTTCTGGATCCCTTGGCGGACAAGGTGCTGAATTGTTCCATCCTGATTATGCTGACGGGTCTGCATTGGATTCCATCTTGGGTAGTGTTGATAATAGTGGCGCGAGAGCTTATGATCACAGGCCTCAGGGCCATTGCGGCGGATGCCGGGCATGTCATGGCGGCGGATCATTTCGGCAAGCTTAAAACAGTGCTGCAGGGAGTGGCTGTAGTTCCCCTGACCCTGCATTACTCCTGGTTCGGCGTGGACCCCGCCCCGGCGGGAGAGGTTCTGCTTTACATTGCCTTGGCCCTGACTGTATTGTCGGGAGGGAAATACATGTATGATTTTTACGTTTTCTGGCGCGATGGCGAGGCTCTGGAAAAATGAAGGAGCAGGCCGGGTACGTGAAGATTGAAGATGAGGCTCGTCTGCGCGTGCGTCTTGAAAATTGCCTGCAGACCATTTTAGAACTGAAGGATGATTTGTCCTCCATTCCCTGTGGTTTGTTTTTCATGGCGGAATTTGGCGTTCTGGAATCCTTTATGGAAAAACTTGCCGCTGCTGCCGTATCCTTGAGCGAGCACGAGGTGCGACGGGTGGAAGCGGCCACTTCAAAATTTTTGGGTGAACTTAAACCCTTGCTGACGAAAAACGGAATACATTCATACCCTTGGGGCGGAATGCAGTAGTAATGACTTATAAACATATTTTGCTCGGTGTTTCCATAGCGTTGAATATTGTGCTGGCCTGGAACCTGATCTGGGGGGAACAGGGTTTTGTTGCCTATAAGTCTCTGGAACAGGAGTTCATGGTTTTGAACGATCGCATTGACAGCCTCAGTAAAAAAAATATTGCCCTGAGCCGGGAAATAAAGCTGTTGCAAACGGACGACAAATACATTGAGCAGATGATCAGAAAACGCCTGAATTTTGTCAAAGATAACGAGATTTGGTATATTTTTTCCGGTGAACCGGGCTTGCGGGATGGCGGGGACTTGAATGAAGCAAAAAATTGACTGGTATCAGGAAGTGCTGACCATTGAGCCGGGATCAAAGGTTTTTTTTCCTTTGGCCCGCATGCAGGCGGAAAACGGAGATCTTGAGGCCGCTCTCGCCACCTTGCGTCACGGGTTGAGCTATAACTCCGAACATATCGAGGCCAGACTGTTGTTCATCGATCTTCTGTTCAAACAGGGAAAACAGGAAAGCATCTGGCCGGAAGTTGATGAAATCTCCCACATGCTTGGCGGGTATTCCGGTTTCTGGTCAGCCTGGACAGAGCGTCTGGCAAAGAATCCCCAGTCCAGAGACGCGGCTCTGGCCTTGAATTTTCTTGCCGCCAGTCTGAAAGGCGAAGTCGTTTCCTGGTCCTCGGTTATAGAATATGGTCTGGAAAGATTGCTTTCCGGCACTTTTCCGGCGATGGAGGACGCGGCCTCGCGTGTAGATTCCAAAAGCCGTACGGCCGCTTCCGCGGAAGTTGCAAGCAGGGATGCCTCAGGGTTTCGTCCGGGGCGCTCAGCCGAAATTGACGGAGGAACGTTCGAGTCTCCCGATTCTCTGGAAAAGGCGGAGAAGTTTCCGAGTGTGGAAAAAGCGCCTGATAAAGTCGCCAATGCCGTTCCGGAGAAGCTCAAAGGTCTTTCTTCCGTTCCCGGTCCGGCCGGGCCCGCTCTCTCAGTTACCCGGAATAAGCTGGAAGAGGAGGCGGAGAGCGATCTGGAGGAAGAGGAGGAGCAGTTTTCGCTGAAGACTCGTTCTATGGCCGAAGTACTGGCGGAACAGGGTGATTATGTTGGCGCTCTGGATATATATGAAGATCTTTTGCGTGCGGCTGAAAGCGAGGACGAGAAGCTTAGTCTCGAAAACGCCATAGCCCGTCTCAGCGCCGATGCCGGAGCGGCGACATCCTCGGCCGTTTCTCCGCCCGGAAAGGATGACAGGAAAAATTCCGCCAGGAGCGGGGCTAATCGTCTCACAAGTATTATGAGTGTACTGGAGCAACTGGCTGAACGTCTGGAAGCCAAAAGCTGATCCCTTGGAGTATTCTTCCGGAACGTCTTCCGGGTGGATTTATTTTCTGCGGAGTCTGGAATAGGCGTGTTCTGGCGCCGGAAAAAAATGGAGTTTTATATTGTTGCGTCAATATATCGCCATATGTATGCCTGCCCTGTTGCTTCTGTTTTGCGCCGGAGGATGTTCGAGCCAGAATTTCAAGAACATGTGGAAGGACGTAAAAGGAGTCTACACTGGTTATTTCAACACGCCGGCTGTTCTGGAACTTGATCACGATTCTTACGCCGAACCTCATGAAATTGCTTTGAGCGATGCTGTCAGTGAAGTGGATTATCAGCTCAACAGGCTGTTGCGCTCTATGGATGACAGCGATCGTTCTCCGGACGAAGAATGGGCCGGGGACATGCTCAGGAATTTTCCCTGGCTTTCCGGTATCCTCCTTACGGACGGCCAGGGCGGAATACTGGAAGTTCTGGCCGGAGACGCCCGCAGGAATTTCAGCCTCGGCGCCCTGTTTATTGAGGATGCGCGGCAGCGGCGTACAGATTTGCGCGCCTGTGCGCTGGCCGGCCCGGAGAGGACGGAGCTCTATCTTGGAAAGCCTGTATATGTTCAGGATGAATTGCGCGTGATGCTTATCGCTTATTTTGACGTTCTGGATCTGCTGCGGCGCGCCGGCAAGCCGGAAAAATTCGCTTTGAGCACGGCTGCGGTTCCGCTTTGGTCCGCGTACGTCTTGGAGGAAACTCCACTTGGAGACGCGGACTGGGAAGAATTGGGAGAGAGTGATGTGGATGGCCTGATTGAGAACAATAGGGGCGAATTTTATTGGCTGTCCGCTTATTTTGCCAATCTGCGTCTTTTTTACTCGTTACCCGTGGCGGGGAATTTTTCCAGTAACCGGCTGGCGCTTGAGGCTTTGAAAAGGTAAATCCGTTTGCAGTCCGGCTTATTCTCAAGCCCTAATATGGAGGGGGTCATGGCGCAACAACAGGTGACCGTTACCGAACATTTACTGTGGCATCAGATCAAGTCTCCGGCGGCAACAGGCGTTTTTACACAGCTCCTGTACGATCTGATTCTTTCCGCCAAGCTTATCTCGCGCAGCGTGAGCAAAGCCGGACTGCTGGATGTGTTGGGCGAAACCGGCGAAGTGAATGTGCAGGGCGAGAATGTGCAGAAGCTGGACGATTATGCTGATAAAATACTTATTCACCGCATGGAGCGCAGCGGCGCCCTGTGTCTGATGGCTTCCGAGGAACATGCGGATCTGATTCGCATTGATCCCTCTTTTACCCGCGGTGATTACATGCTTATTTTCGATCCTCTGGACGGTTCCAGCAATATTGACGTGAACGTGAATGTCGGAACCATTTTTTCCATTCACAGAAGAGCGGATCACTCCGGCAGAGAAGCTTCTTTGGAGGATATTCTGCAGGAAGGGTACCGGCAGGTCGGAGCCGGATACTTTCTGTACGGTCCGTCTTGTATGATGGTTTACAGCACAGGCCAGGGCGTGCACGGCTTTACTTTGGACCCCAGTGTGGGAGAGTTTCTGCTTTCCCATCCCGACATGCAGATACCCAGGCAAGGCAACATTTATTCGGCCAACGACGGCAACTATACTCTGTGGGACGACAAAGCCCGGCTGGCTTCCGATTACTTCAAGAGCGACAGGAACAGAACGGGAAAGCCCTATACCCTGCGGTACGTCGGTTCGCTGGTGGCGGATTTTCATCGTACCCTGCTTTATGGGGGAGTGTTTATGTATCCGGCCGTGCGTAAGCCTGACGGCCGTTTTGAGGGCAAACTGCGGTTGATGTGCGAGGCGTCGCCTCTGGCTTTTCTGGCGGAACAGGCCGGCGGCAGAGCCACGGACGGACAAAGGCGTATCCTGGAATTGAAGCCGTACAGTCTGCATCAGCGGGCGCCGCTTTTTATCGGTTCCGCCAACGATGTGGACGATGTGATGCAGTTCATGTCCTGAGCGGAGAGACAAGTGCTCTGTTTGGGCATTGAAAGTTCCTGCGATGAAACGGCCTTGGCTCTGGTCAGTGACGGGCGGCTTTTAGGACAGACCCTGAACAGCCAGGCGGACGCGCATGCGTTGTTCGGAGGGGTGGTGCCTGAACTGGCTTCCCGTGAGCATGCCCGTTTTATTGCTCCTCTCTATGATCTTCTTCTGGAACAGTGCGGATTGCGGGCGGAGGCGCCGGAAGCCGTAGCCGTGGCCCGCGGCCCGGGGTTGTTGGGAAGCCTCCTCGTGGGAGTGGCCTTTGCCAAGGCTTTGGCTTGGGCGCTGGGCAGGCCGGTTATCGGCGTGGATCATCTGCAGGCCCATGTTCTGGCCGTTGGCCTGGAGCGGGAATTGTTGTTTCCCGCCCTCGCTCTGTTGGTTTCCGGCGGACATACGCACATTTATCTGGTGAGATCCCCTGTGGATTTCACCCTTCTGGGACGCAGCCTGGACGATGCGGCGGGAGAAGTACTGGACAAATTCGGTAAAATGCTTGGGCTGCCTTATCCGGCCGGCCGGCTCATTGATTTCCTGGGGGCGTCGGGAACAGTGGATGAAAAAATGTTTCCGCGTCCGTATCTGGATAACGACAACCTTAATTTCAGCTTCAGCGGATTGAAAACAGCCGCCTTGTTGCTGCTGGAAAAAAACTCCTCTCTGCGTTTTGCCCCGCGAGCCGCGTCCTGCGATCCCGAACTCCCTCCGGGCGATACGGGCAGGGCTCTGGCGGCTCTCTGCGCTTCTTACGCCCAGACTGTTGCCTATACCCTGGCCGAAAAAATGCGCCGGGCCATAAAGCGCACAGGCGTGGACGCATTGCGGAGCGTAATTCTGGCCGGAGGGGTGGCGGCCAATTCGAGAGTCCGCGCCACAATGGACGTCTTGTGCCGGGACTTCTCCCTGCCCCTTCTGGTGCCATCGCCTGAGTTCTGTACGGATAACGCCGCCATGATCGCTTATGCCGGGGAGTTGCTGCTGCAGACCGGGTTCAGGCATGATCTGGATTTTTCAGCCGTTCCGCGCGGGAGGAAAATACCGGATGATTATAGAAAATATTGAAGCAAATCCTGCCGCGGGATGCGCGCAGGCGGATGGGGAGATTTCCGCTTGACTCCGGGCAAAGCCGGGAATACCCTTTCGATAATATAAAAATAATAAGAAAAGGTGTATTATGGTTAAAGAGATTTCTGGAAATGATTTCGATGCAATGGTGCTTAAGGCCGGAAGGCCGGTTCTGGTGGATTTCTGGGCTCCCTGGTGTGGTCCGTGCCGGGCCATTTCGCCGGTGATTGAGGCGCTCTCCGGAGAGATGGGTGAAAAGCTCGATTTCTATAAGCTGAATGTGGATGACAGCCCGAGTATTCCGGGAAGCTTCGGCATCCGTTCCATTCCGACTATCATTGTCTTCAGGAAGGGGAAGGTGGCTGGCCAGATTACCGGCAATGTAGCCAAGAGCAATTTGAAGGACATGATTGAGACGGCCCTGAATGAAGAGGTATGATTCTCTGATCATAGGATCGGGACCGGCGGGTTTGACAGCCGCCATGTACTTGGCCCGTTTCGGTTTTTCCATCGCAGTGATCGAAAAATCGAGTTCCGGCGGCATGCTTTTGCAGACTGGGGATATTGAAAATTATCCCGGTCTGCCTCCGATAAAAGGCTACGCCCTGGCGGACGCGATGGATGAGCAGTTACGCCGTTATCCTGTGGATTACCTGGCCGGGCAGGTAGTATCCCTTGAGGCGCATGGGGGATATAGTCGTTTGCTCTTGGATGACGCCTGGCTGGAAGCCGGGACAGTCATCATCTGTTCCGGTTTGCAGCATCGCAGGCTCGGTGTGCCGGGTGAAGAAAGGCTGCTCGGAAACGGTATTTCCCACTGCGCCCTGTGTGACGGACAGTTTTTCAGAGACCAGGTGGTGGCAGTGGTCGGAGGCGGGAATGCGGCTCTGGATGAATCGCTGTACCTGAGTTCCATAGCGGAGAAATTGCATCTCATTCACCGCCGCGACGCTTTCAGGGCTGACAAGATTTATCAGAAAAGGATTTTGGCTGTCCCCAACATTGTGGTGCATTACAATACGATTATTACAGCCGTGCATGGTTCGGATTTTCTCACAGGCATAACTCTGAGCTCTCCCGGAGAAGAAGATGCGCTCCTGCCTGTGAACGGCCTGTTTGTCCTGATCGGACACAATCCGGCGCGGGAATTTTTCCCGGCTGCCCTGCAGACGGATCAGGAAGGGTTCATTATCACGGATGCTGAAATGCGTACCAATTTACCTGGCATTTTTGCCGCCGGAGACATCCGTTCCAAATTATGCCGGCAGATCGCCACGGCGGTGGGCGATGGAGCAACCGCGGCTAAAGCCGCGCAGGTCTATCTGGAAAATATTCATGTCTGACAGGAAAAACAGTCTGCGGGTTCTGCTTCTGGGAGTGCTTTTCGGGTTCGCGATCACGGCTTGCGGTGGGGAAGACGACATCTTTACCCCTGACGGCGCTCCGGATATTACCGCCGCCGCTTTGTTTGAAGAAGCCAACAACGCCATGCGGAAGGAGGATTATGTTACCAGCGTGAAGCTTTTTACGCGGTTGAAGGAAGACTATCCCTTCAGTTCGTATATCATCGAGGCGGAACTGTCCCTGGCCGACAGTTATTACCGCGACGGGGAGTGGTTGTCCGCCGTGGAAGCCTATAAGGAGTTCGAGTCCATGCATCCGCGGCATGAGGCCATGCCTTATGTGCTGTATCAAATAGGTATGGGGAATCTGCAGACCTATACCTCGGTGGATCATCCTCCCACCCTGGTGCTTGAAGCCCAGTCATATTTTACGCGTTTGCGCGACAGTTTCCCCGGACATGAATACGCTTTGCGGGCAGTTTTGCAGATTAAGACCTGCCGTCAGATTCTGGCGGAATATGAAGTTTATACCGGAGACTTTTATTTCCGCACCGGCAATTATTATGCCGCCTGGCTGCGCTATGTGAAGGTCGTGGGGGAATATCCGGAAATCAGGAATTTATGGTCTTATGCCGACAACAGACGCCATCTTGCCTATTTTCTCCATATGAAAGACAGCACCGAAGCCAGACGCCGCCTGCGCGAGGACACATGGCATAACTGGTTTGACTGGTTGTAGCCTGCAGGATTACCCGCGGGCGCGGTCACACGCGGTGTAGTGAAGGAACATATGCGCAATGCCGGCTAAAGCATTTTAACTTTAGAGCATTTCCACTTTGATGTTGCACATCCATGTTCTTTCAGCTCCACGCCCGCTCCGGCGCTCACCGGCGCAAATGAATTGCGCCTGCGCCTTCGTGGCGGGCGCCCGTTTGCGCGGCCGCCAGAGCATTTCGGCAAATGTATATTTTGAATGTTGAGATGCTCTAAAATAGGCAGGCGGCGAAAGTGAAATTATGAAAAGCGTTCAGGGTGTTCCCGTCCGCTGTTCGTACCGGGCAGAGCACGCCGCCGGAATAACAGAGATGAAAGGGGATGTTTTGTCCCAGTTCTTCTTTTACTGTTTTTATTTCAGCCAGGGGATCCGGCCCAAGGGAGAAACTGCGTATTCTGTTGGAAGAGATCAGGAGGCCGTTGCGTTTTTTGCTGTCTAAAATCTGGGCCAGAGCCTGCCGGGTGGAATTCAGGATGTCGTCGTAATCCATTGACCCCAGAGCGAAGGTGGCGCCGACGGGCATATCTCCTCCGCAGAAGGCGTAGCCTTCGGGCGTGACGGAATAGACCGTTCTGGCCGCCGGAGGTCTTCCGTCGTGATAATCCACCAGGAGGGGAATCCCCTGAATGCTGTTCAGGGCGTCCTGGGTGTAGGGGGTGCCCGCGTTTTCTTTTTGAATCAGCTTCAATTGGTAGAGATATTCCAAAAAATTCACGTCATTGACTTTTTTCAGGACGTTCCCCTCGGATCCGGTGATGATGGCCAGTTGTTTCTGGATATTGGCCTCCGGGATGGAGACAAAGAAGAATTCCGTCTCGAGCCGCCCGTATACCGGGAGCAGAATCAGACGGTCCCGGTATGCTTTGCCCTGATATAAGACGCAGGCTTCGTGAGAATCGAAATTGTGATCGCAGGCCAGAGAGCCGAATAGAAGAGCTTTTCCGGTTGCCGCATCGATCATGCGGATCAGGCTTTCTCCTCCCCCCATGTTGTTGATTGGGGCGTAAACCAGCAGGAAAGAGGGTTTTTCCGCTCTCTTTCCGGAAGCAAGGGCGTAAGCTTCCCGAATGCTTTTTTCCGGCTGTTCCGTCAGAGGCTCGGTAAGCACGGGGGAGAATTCAAGTTCGTCGCTGGTCAGGACACACAGGGTCAGGAGGAGTATGTCTCCGGAGGCTCCGGTTGCGGAGGCCAGGGTGCTTATTCCTATTACATCGAAAGGCAGGCGCGCGCACAGCATTTTCATGCTGCCGCTATATATGAAATCCGTACAGCAGGCCAGGAGACCCACGGAATTTTTAAGCAGTCCCTGTTCCGCTTCTATCTGGGTAAGTATTTCCGCAACGGCCTCTTCCGGATCATCCACTTCAGAGGTGTGGGCGGTGATGATTCTAAGCATTAAAGCTCTCCTTGAGTTGGCGGCCGGGGGCAGGGGGGCCGGACTATCACATGTCGGGATGAGCGGGCGGGGCGGATAGGCGCGTCTGTTTTCAGTGCGTGAGGGTTCCGTCCTCAACGGCTTTGGCCACAGCCGCGACCGCGCTTTCAAAGTCATCCTGCGCGGAGGCCAGATTCAGCTTGCGGGCCAGACCCAGAAGCTGCTCTCCCAGAGCCTCGGTCACGGGTATGCCGTCCCGTCGGTATTCATCCATTTTGTTGAATTCGATTTCTCCGGCCAGAAAAATTTCTTCTATCCCTGTTGCTTTGGGAGCGTTTTTCATAGTTTGGATATAGCGGTCGACTTCGGCCTTGAATTCATCCAGAGGACGGAAAATAGATATATCCAACAGCAGGAGGAAGTGCCCGATGTCCTCAGGTTTGGGCGTAGGAGCGTTGAGGAGCCGGCCTACTTCATTGCCGAAACTGGATCTGGAGAGCACGGCGCATAGAATGTCGATGATCACCGCCAGACCGTAACCTTTGTAGCCGCCTATGGGCAGGAGCGAACCCAGAATGCCCTGAGCCGGGTCTTCCGTGGGAAATCCGGCTTCGTCCAAAGCCCAGCCTAAAGGAATCTTCTGTCCTTCACGCAGGGCGGCCTGCAACTTGCCCAGAGCGACTGTGGTGGTAGCCATGTCCAGAACTATGGGTTTTTCCTTTCCGGCAGGCACGGTAATGGTCAGCGGGTTGGTACCGATCAGTGTGCCCGTGCCGCCGGTCGGGGCTACGCAGGGGGTGGTGCTGGTGACCAGCATACTGAAGAGATCCCGTTCAAGAGCGCGCAGGGCGTAATAACTGCCAGCTCCGTAATGGGTGCTGTTGCGCATGGATACTGCGAAAATTCCGCTTTTTTGTACTTTGTCCATGGCCATTTGCTGGATTTTGGGCACATTGATTATACCCATGCCGTTGTCGCAGTCCACCAGCATGGAAACGGGGGTTTCCGCAAGTACGCGGATTTGCGGTCTGAGATTGACAAGTCCGAGTTCAATGCGTTCCATATAGAGAGGCAGGCGGGAAAGACCGTGCGAGGCAATACCGGCGGCATCGGATTGCAGCAGGACGGCGGCCCCGGTTCTGGCGTCCGGAGGGAGTATGCCTGCTTTTATCAGGATAGCTTCGGTAAAATTTTGCAGGGTCTCTTTTGGCAGTCTGTACATGCGTACCTCCGGGGAGCGGTAAAAAAATGAGTAACCGAACAAGCAATGCCAGTGAGGCCCTGCAGGGCTGGGTCTCTCGAAGCATAAAGGAGATTCTGATAAAAGCAGCGTCGGCGATTCTTTGTCAACTATTTTTTGCGTTTTCAGAACCTGTCCTCGCCAGGTAACAGCCTTGCGCCTGGATTAAAACGGCACTATAATTGCAGGAAGATGTCAGAATTCCGGCGCGGAGTAAATCCGCCGGTGTCTGTATATTTTCAGGAGCGGCCCATGAATAAAATCCTGGCGCAAGAAGAAGTGGATGCCCTTTTACGGGGGCTTTCCGGCGGGGATATTGAAACCGAGAAGGAAGAGGTGGATGATTCCGGGGTGGTCGCCTTTGATCTGGCTAACCAGGATAACCGCATTATCCGTGGGCGCATGCCTGTTCTGGAAATTATCAACGATCGCTTCTCCCGCCTCTGTACCAATGCCTTGACCAACGCCGTACGCAAAAGGGTGGAGCTCAACCCGGTTTCCATAGACATATCCAAGTTCAGAGAATTTATGGATACCTTGCCCGTGCCCACCAGCATCAGCATTTTCAAGATGGAGCCTCTGCGCGGCAGCGCTTTGCTCATTGTGGACGCCCGTCTGGTTTTTGCCCTGGTGGAAAATTTTTTCGGCGGTCAGGGCAGCCACCCCAAAATTGAAGGGCGTGAATTCACCCGTATTGAGCAGACCATTGTGGAGAAGGTGGTGCGAATCGTACTGGAGAAAATGGAAGAATCCTGGCAGCCGGTACATGAAGTGAGCATGGAACTGGTCCGCCTGGAAATAAACCCTCAGTTCGCGGCCATTGTCCCTCCCAGCGAAATAGTGGTGGTGATTACCTTTGAGGTTGAACTGGAAACGGCCATCGGTTCTTTTATTGTCTGCCTGCCTTACCCCACCATTGAGCCCATACGTTCCAAGCTGCACGCCAGTTTTCAGACGGAGCGGCTGGAAGTGGATCATGCCTGGGTGGCCCGCCTGAAAGAAAGGCTGCTGGAGACGCCGGTGGAGTTGAAGGTACATTTCGGCGGAACCCATATCACGGCCAACCAGATGCTGCGTCTGAAAGAAGGCGACGTTGTTCTGCTGGATATAGATACCGATGATTTATTGAGGGTGACGGTGGGCGGTGTGACTAAATACTGGGCTGTTTCTGGTACGGTGAGGGGCAACAAGGCCATTCAGATCATAAAGGAGGAAGAGCCCAAACATAATTGAGCAACTTGAAAAAATCCGCTCATACTTTCCAGCCCATTATCAGGACAGCCGGGTGCTGTTCGACGCGGGCACCGGCGGCCGGTCTTTTTCGATAAAGACCGGCCGCCGGCATTCAAGAATTATTCTTCCGGTATGAAGGCATGGTTGTTTACAGTGCTTCCGGTAAGATCGCGATCCGTGAAATCGTCTTGATCCGTGGCTACTTTAAGGAGCTCCGGATTGACGTTGAAGCTGGAAAGGAGCTTTCCGCCCAAGGCAAGCAGGCGGTATTGCGAGGCGATTTCGTTCATCTGCGCGGTGACAAGCTGGATGGAGGTGCTGTAGAGCTCATTTTCGGAATCCAGCACGTCTATGAGCGAACGCTGTCCGACATTGAACTGATCCAGATACATGTCCCGGGTCTGGGTGTTATACAGTACCGCGTTGGAATAGAAGACATGCAGGTCGCGCGAGCTGCGCCAGGTGCTCCAGGTGTCTTCCATTTCCTTGGCCAGACTGTCGCGCAGGGCCTGCAATTCGCGGTTCCCCTGACGTATGCGGGCTTTGTTGCCTTTCAGCGTGTCTCTGTCATAACCGCCGTTGTATAAATTCCATTCTGTACGCAGTTGGAAAGCTGTTCCCCAGGAATCGGTGTTGCTGCTGCTTGTCTGCCAGCTGTACGAAGGAGAGGCTTCGAGGAAGATGCGAGGATAGAAAGCGGATTTGTCCAGCTCTTTTTGCGCGTAGGAGCTGTCTATGTCGGCCCGTTTTGAGAGCACTTTGGAGTTGATGGTCATGCTGTGGGCCAGAGCGTTTTCCAGGTTGGGAAAAGTGTAATTCGGCTCCTCCGGGACTTCAAGGTTGGGAGGGACAAGCCCGGTGAGTCTTTTATAGTTGGATATGGCGGTTTCCAGGGAGGCGGTGGTTTCCGTCAGAGTGGACTCCGCCCTGGCAACGCGGGCCTGCGTCTGGGTGACATCGGAAAGATTGGCCACGCCGGCCGCCTGCCTTTCCATTTGCGAGGCCAGGATGCTCTGGTGATTGCGCAGATTGATTTCAGCGAGAGAGAGCAGTTTACGCTGCCGGCAGATTTCTATATGCGCGAGAATGGCGTCCAGAGAAAGCACCTCGGCGTTGTCAATCAGGCGGTATTCGGCTGATTCGAGCATGGCCTTGGATATACCCACGCGGCTGGAGGTGGCGGAGCCGTCCCAGATATTCTGCGTAATGGACATGGAGGCATCCGAGCGGCCGTAATATTTATCTTTGCGTTGATCGTAGGCTTTGTTGCGGGTGGTTGAGTCTTCCCACTGCTCAAGACCCACGCCGGCCTGCAGGTTGACCTTTGGAAAATAGCCGCTGTAGGCGCGGGAAACATCAAACTCCGCGGCCTGCCTGTATTCCTGAAAGGCTTTGATGGTAGGGTTGTTGCGTAGCGCGGCCTCAATGGAATCCTTGAGATTGAGCGAGGTTTTTTCCATCCCGGCGGGAAAATCCCGGATCTCCCCCGGGAAATCTTCCGCCTGGACCGGCAGCCAGCTACTTATAAAAAAAAATACTGTAAATGCAATGAGTTTGCTAGACAAGATATTCATATAAAAACTCCTTACCCCCCACTATACTCCAAATCCCGACTCATGATCCAGCATAACCTTGCGAAAATAATTTAGATTTTTTTTAGAAATTGACTTTGCAGCATATTTTTATTGTATTATATTGTTAACAGCAGCTTATGTCCCACATGACGGAACGCTTGCCTGCCGGAGAAATCTGGTCTGATTTCCCTGTGGAGGGCAGTTGGCAGGAGAGTTCTGTATTTTCCTTTTCGGCTTTTATTGGTAAATTATTAGGTGGCTATCATATTTTTTATTTTGCCGGCGGGCTGAGCCTGAACCCGGCCGTTAACAGGAAGAGGAGATTTTTTTTGGCAAATGCACAATTGTCGTCCACCGGCCTGCCCAGGCAGGGCGCCCAGGAGTCGGCTCAGGCCGTTGGTCCGGCCAAAAGCGCGCCGCCTCTCCCCGCTGCTTACGGAGCCGCGGAAGGAGAGCTTTCTGAATCTTGGGTTACGGAACCGAGTCCGGCGGATATTGAATACCATCCGCCGCTGCTGCAATGTCTTGTTTTGCTGGCCAAGCGTGAAGGAAAGCCGGTTTCAGCCAATGTCGTCGCCTCCAGTCTCCCTTCCGGCCCGGCCGGCAACCGGCCTTCAGCCATTTTGAGCGCCGCCCGTTCCGCGGGCATAGAGGCTGCCATTGCGGCCAAGTCCAAGCTCAGGCAGATTTCGCCTTTTACCATGCCCTGTATTTTAATGCTGCAAAATAATGCCGCCTGTATTCTCACGGCTTTGAACGAGGATACGGCCACGGTGATTTTCGCGGAACAGGGCACGCTGGAAAAATTAGTCCCCCTGGCTTCTCTGGAAAAAGAATACATAGGATACGCCGTATTTGTTAAGCTGGCAGCCAAACTGGATGCCAGAGCCAGCAAGATCAAGCTTATAGATCACAGCCGCTGGTTCTGGGGAACGCTGTCGGAATTTATGCCCATATACAAACATGTGTTTTTGGCCAGCATAGTGGTCAACTTTCTGACTTTGTGCGCTCCGCTGTTCTTTATGAATGTTTATGACCGGGTGGTGCCGAACGGCGAGAATGCCCTGGAAACGCTCTGGACTCTTGGAATGGGCATTCTCATCGCTTATGTTTTTGATTTTATTTTGCGCAATCTGCGCGGATATTTTCTGGACGTGGCCGGACGGAATGCCGATGTGATTATGGCGGGCAAGCTCATGCAGCATGTGCTTACCATGCGGCTGGATTACAAACCGGATTCCACCGGTTCCATGGCCAATAATCTGCGCGAGTTTGAATCCTTGCGCGATTTTTTCAGTTCATCCACCATGATGACCATTGTGGATCTTCCCTTCCTGGTGCTCTTTCTGCTGATCATAGCCATGATCGGCGGGCCCATAGTGTTTATTCCCATGGGCGCCATTCCCATAGTCATCGGCGTCGGCTTTCTCATGCAGTTGC
Source organism: Deltaproteobacteria bacterium (assembly GCA_031275645.1). Taxonomy (GTDB): domain Bacteria; phylum Desulfobacterota; class Desulfovibrionia; order Desulfovibrionales; family Desulfovibrionaceae; genus WRHT01. The sequence continues at coordinate 8,310 of JAISOL010000041.1, read as the reverse complement.
CCATGCAGGTGATCAGCGAAAAGGGCTTTAAGGAGAACATGCAGAAAAACGCCCTGCTGGTGGAGATCATCAATGGGCTTGAAACCGTGAAGACCAGCATGGCCGAAGGGCGCATGCAGAATGTGTGGGACAAGGTGGTCAACCTGAGCGCCTTATCCAACGCCAACTCCAAAAGAGTGACCACGCTTTCCACCACCTGCTCCGTTCTGCTTACGCAGATGGTCAGTGTGGGCATAATTGTTTTCGGTGTTTATCTCGCTATAGACAAAGAAATAAGCATGGGCGGCATCATTGCCTGTAACATGCTCTCCGGACGAGCCATGGCCCCTCTTTCTCAGCTCGCGGGCATGTTCGCGCGGTTGCAGCATTCGCGCATGGCCTTGCGCGCTCTGGATCAACTGATGCGACTGCCTACCGAGAATGTGGCCAGCGACAGTTATGTTGAGTTCGGTGAACTTGAGCCTTCGGTGCAGATGGAAGGAGTAAGCTTCAAGTACCCGCAAAGCGAGCGTTTCGCCTTGGAAAACATCAACATCAACATCCGGCCGGGTGAGAAGGTGGGTATACTTGGTTCCATGGGCTCGGGAAAGAGTTCCTTCGGACGCCTGTGTGTGGGACTCTATCAACCTACAGAAGGAGCGGTGAAGCTGGGAGGCGTGGATATACGGCAATTGGACACCACTACCCTGCGTTATCGTTTCGGTTATGTTTCCCAGGATAATTATCTGTTTTACGGGTCCGTGCGCGACAATATTTCCTTCGGCAGCGTCAATGTGGATGATCGTATGATTCTGCGCGCGGCCAGCATTGCCGGGGTAACTGAATTTGTGCGCAATAACCCGGCCGGTTTCGGCATGCAGGTGGGCGAACGTGGCATGAACCTTTCCGGCGGGCAGCGTCAGTCTGTGGCCATTGCCCGCGCTTTGCTGCGCGATCCGGATATTTTGATTCTTGACGAACCAAGCAGCAATATGGATAATAATTCAGAAGCCCGTTTCAAGCAGCGTCTGGCGTCTATTCTGGCCGATAAGACTCTTATTCTGATCACGCACCACCTTACTTTGCTTGATTTGGTGGATCGCCTGGTGATCATGGATAACGGGCGTATTTTGGCGGACGGCCCAAAAAATGACGTGCTTAATTATCTGCGCCAGCAACACAGCAAGGCTCAGGCTCAGAGGGCAGGCATGCGGCCCGGCGGACTGCAGAAGCAGGCCGGTGTGAGGCCGGCATAATTCAATTCTGAAGAGGTTATGAACATGCAGGATCAAAACATAGCAAAATTGGAGGCCATCAAAAGCGCTACAGACAAAGAATCCGCGGCCGAACCCAAAAAAAGCAAGGATAGAAATCTGTTATACAGTTCCAGAATCAGCGCGCTTGATCTGGAGTTTATGAGTGAAGCGGAAGCGGCCATTGTCCGGCGCGGAAAGCCGCGTACATATATACTCTCTCTTGTGGTGATGCTGTTTTTCATGACAGTGGTGATCTGGGCTTCTCTTACCCGTCTGGATGAAGTGACCAAGGCTCAGGGACAGGTGGTTCCGGCTCAGGCGATTCAGGAAATCCAATATCTTGAAGGTGGAGTTCTGGAAAGTCTTATGGTCCGGCAGGGCGACGATGTGGAGGAAGGTCAGGTTCTGGCCAGGATTTCCAATGTCATGGCCGAAAGTACCCTGCAGGAACAGAAGGATAACCAGGCTTCTCTGGAAGCGGAAGTAATTCGCCTGAGAGCCGAAAGAGAAGGTAGACCTCCGGTTTTTTCGGCCCATATGCGTGAGACTTATCCCCATATAGTGAGCGGCCAGCTTGATCTTTATACCGCGCACCAGAATCAGCGCTATACGGAACTGCGCGCCTTGCAGGCCGAACTGGAACAACGCAAGCGCGAGGTGGAGGAAACGGAAGAGAGGAGCAAGAGCATCAGGAGCAATCTCCAGATTGCCATGCAGCGCCGTGACATGGCCAAACCTCTGATGGAAAGAGGTTCCTATTCCAACATGGATTATATGAATCTGGAGGAAAGAGTGGTTACCCTGAACGGGGATCTTGCCACTATTGTCCAGACTCTTTCCCGGGCCAGGAGCGCGGTGACCGCGGCGGAGGAGAGAATAAATTCCCGCCGGATGGAGTGGCAGAGCACTATTCAGGAGGAAATGAACCAGAAAAGCTTGGCTTTGAGTTCTGTTACTACCCTGCTGGCGGCAAGGGGGGACGCGGTAAAACGTACTGATTTACGCTCGCCGGTGCGTGGCAAGGTCAAACGTATTCTATCCAACACCATAGGAGGTTCCATTGCTCCCGGCGCGACCATTATGGAAATTCTGCCCAGTGATGAGAAACTCCTGGTGGATGCCAGGGTCAGGCCGGCGGACAGGGCTTTTTTGCATACCGCGGACGATCCTGCCAAAAGGCAGCGGGCAGTGGTGAAGATAAGCTCTTATGATTTTTCCATTTACGGAGGACTTGACGCCACTCTTGAAAGCATAAGCGATGATACGTTTGAAGATAATCGCGGTGAAATTTACTATCAGGTAAAGCTCCTGACCACGGACAATGTCATTCACCACAATGGGCAGACCCATGAAATTCTGCCTGGGATGACTGCGCAGGTGGACATCATCACCGGAAAGAAGACCGTGCTGGATTATTTGCTTAAACCCATATTCAAAGCCCAGCAGAACGCTCTGCGGGAACGTTGATGGCCTTGGTCTGCGCTATTCCGTTTGATGACGGCTTTTGCTCTTTTCGGGTCAGAACCGCATTCTTTCTGACCCTTTTTTTATCCGCCTTTCTGTTTTCCGGAATATCTTATACTCTCACTCTGGAAAGACCTTCCGTGGATGTGAATTGGGATAGACTGCCGGCGCGCAGAACCGCCCAACCCAATGTGCAGTACGCTCCCAACCGTCTTTTTGGAACAGTGGAGTTTCGCAGCGCCATTAAAAATGTTCCGCAGTGGGAGCGCGTCATGCGGCTGTATAAGAATAAAAATAGTATTGATGAAGATTTTGTCAAAGCCGGACGTAAGGCCGAGACGCAGATGTGGGACAAGATCAAGGCGGAAGCGAAAAGCGCCACACCTTTGCAGACTCTTCAGGCGGTAAATAAATTTTTTAACCTGTGGCCGTATCGCACTGACATGGAAGTTTACGGGCTTGTGGATTACTGGGCCACCCCTGCGGAATTTATTAGTAAATCCGGCGATTGCGACGATTATGCCATCACCAAGATGTTTGCCCTGATCCAGCTTGGCTTCAAGCCGGAGAACATGCGTATTGTGGCTTTAAAGGACAGAATTCGAAATATTGATCATGCCGTGCTGGCCGTATATCTGGATCAGGAAGTATATATACTGGACAACGTTTCTCCCTTGGTGCTTTCACACAGCAAATACGGGCATTATCAGCCCGTGCTGTCTGTAAACATGGGTTACAAGTGGGCGCATGTGCCTCCTTCCAGATAATCTTCATGAAGGAGCGGGAAGAGAGGCTGTGTTTAAGGCTGTACAATCGGCAGGGCACTGTATATATAATGTCTATGTGACGCTCGGCTGGACGTCGGGTTTTTCGCCTTCAAATCGCGCAAAAAGGCTGGAGAGGATTTATGACGCAGAATACCATGGCCCAGATCCGGAATTTGGATGAAGTGAAGGGCTCCGGCAGCAGAAGAGGCTTTTTTTGGCTTGCTTTGATCGTGGTGCTGGCAGTAGTCGCGGCGATTTTTCTGGTTGCTTATTACAGCGCTGAAAAATCGGATGAGGAGTTTGAGAGCGGCGTTCGCCAGGAGATGCGCGGTATCGTCATCAGCCGGGCCAACGATGTCAATAACTGGATTAAAGGCCTGCTGGAACAGACCGCCCGCTTCACAAACTCCGGCGTCATCAAGGATTTCGCCATGGGCGTGGATGAACTGGGTGACAGCGTGACCGTGTTGCTCCATCCTTCCTCTTCTGCCCAGGCTCAGCCGAATTCGGACCGGGAGCAGCCGGCGGAGCTTTCGGATATAAATTTGCTGCAAAGCTATCTGAGCAATTTTGTGGCCTATTCCGAGTTCAACTTCGGCGGCATGCTGAACAGCCGCGGAGAACTATACATCAGTACTGATCCGGCCTATGAGTCGCTGGACAGCCGCCAGCGAGGCCTGGCTCACGAAGTGGTGCAAAGCGGCGAGGCAAAGTTCGGATTGGCCAGGACGGACAGCGCCAGGGGCCTCCTGTTGGAGCTGTATACGCCCATCGTCTCGCTGGCCCGCAATGAAAAAGGCGAGTTCAATGTTGTGGCGGTATTGTATCTGACCTTGAGCATATCCCCCAAGCTCAATGAAATGTTTAACCTGGACGGCTATTCCAATCAGGGCTACGCGGTTCATCTCTTGCAGAAGAGGGGTGAGAACTGGCAGCAGGTCGCCTTCCGCCAGGATCGCGTCCGGGATATGGCCCCCATTACCGTCGGAGCGGACGGGAACATTGACTTTGCCTTGCGCGAATCTGTGGCCGAGGGAGGCAAGAAAGTCTATTCCCAGGGAAGCAAGGCCCATGATCTCGACTGGTGGGTATTGTGGGAACTGGATTACGCCCAGGCCAGGATCGCTTTGGACAGCAAAATAAGAGACATATATATTCTTTGTTCTTTGGCCTCCTTAGCGCTGGTTTTGCTGGTCAGCGTGATCTGGCGCTGGTTTATCAGCATGGAGCGTTCCAATACCTTGGCCAAATTCCAGGAACTGTTCGCGGTGATTGATGAACAGAAAAAACTGTTGGACAGCATTAACGGAAATATTGCCGATCCCATTTCCCTTACCGACACCAAGGGGATTTTCCGTTACGTCAATCAGGCTTTTGCGGATGCCTTCGGCCGGGACATAAATACCATTCCCGGCATGGATACATCCGCTGTGTGCGGTTTTGACACCGCTAAACGTCTGAACAGTTCGGATCAGCATGTGCTTATGACCGGCGAGAGCGTCACTACCAATGAGATGATCTGGCTGCAATCCAAACGCCATTATTTTCAGATTGCCAAATCCCCGTTGCGGGACGCGGATAACAGCACGATCACAGGCATTGTGGCCGTTTACCGTGATGTCACCCAGCTGGTGGAAACAGAGGAGCGCAGCCACCGCATGGTGCAGCAGACTGTTGACGCCCTGGTGAGGGCCATTGAGCAGGTCGATCCTTTCCTTGGCGGGCATTCGCGCATCATGGGCGAAGCGGCCAGGATGATCGGCACGGCCCTGAACCTTTCTCCCAAGGATATCTCCACCATTGAAACCGCCGCCACGCTTTCGCAGATAGGTAAAATGTTTGTTCCGCGGGATGTGCTCTCCAAACCGGGCGCGCTTACTCCTGAAGAGAAAAAAATTATGGAGCAGCATGTGGAGCATACCGTGAAGGTGCTGGAACGAATCGAATTTGATCTGCCGGTACTGGAAGCCATTTCACAGATGAATGAGAAACTGGACGGCAGCGGTTATCCCAAGGGCCTGCATGATAAAGAGATCAGCATCCATGCCCGTGTGTTGTCTGTGGCCAACGCCTTCGCGGCCATGGCCCGCCCCCGTTCCTATCGTCCGGCCATGGATGCGGAAACAGTGCTTTCCATTATGGACAAGCAGAGCGGAACCTACGATGCGCAGGTGGTGGAGGTGCTGCGGCAGGTGCTGAGAACGCCGGCCGGAGAGAAGCTCGTGGCGACTGTGGCCAGTTCCAAACCCGTGTAGTCGAGTCTGTCAGCGTTTGAGTTCCAGAGCTTTTTGCAGCATGGCGTCCGAAGTGGTGATCACTTTGCTGTTCATCTGGAAGCCGCGCTGGGTGATAATCATCTGAGTGAACTCTCTGGCCATGTCCACATTGGAAGTTTCCAGGTTATTGCTCAGGATGCCTCCGAAATTTTCCGTTCCCGGAAGCCCTTCTTCGGCCGGCCCGGATTGGAGAGTGGCGGAAAAATGATTGTCGCCCTCATGTCTCAGACCGTCCCGGCTGGTAAAGCGGAAGAGGCTGATACGGTACAGATCGGAGGTATGTCCGTTGGTATAGCTGGCGGTTATGTATCCGTCCTCCGTTATGCTCAGTTCGCGCAGATATCCCTGGCCGAAACCATCCTGATGCTGATAGCGGCTGGCCGGGCTTTGCCCGTAAGAGGCTGTGCTGTATGATTCTTTTTGCGCCCCGGCTGTGGCGGCATAAAAAAGCTGGGGATTCGTCTCCCCCAAAGTCGGCGAACTCAGTTGCGCGTCATATCCGGCCGCAAGCTTCAGCCCGAAATTCAGAGTGATGTTCTGCGCTCCGACTCCGGAAAAATTTACCGGAATGACCGGCAGTCCTCCATCCAGAGAGGCCGGTGTCCAGGAGTTCAGATCCGCGGGATTTATTCCGTCGGGAGTATAGGCGGTCATGCCGACCAGTTCTCCTGTGGAGGAAAAGGTCAGGGTGCCGCTCAACAAAAGCCCGGCTCCCTTGCTGTCGGCTCTGGCGGAGGCGTCCAACTGGGGGTCTATGCCCACCACATATTCATATACGTCCGTGCCGTTAAGGTTCCCCACATAATCATAGTAAATATTCAGTTCCTGGCTCTCTCCGGCCAGGTCGAACACGGACACGCTGTCGGAATAGCCTGCTTCTCCGGTCAGAAGCGGAGGATTCCGCGTGCCGTCCCAGGCCTTGGTCAGGGCGAAGACAGGATTTGCGGATTCCTGGCTGTTGTCGGGCATGCCTCCCAGGTAGCTTATAATGGTTACGGCGCTGGTGGCCTTGGACGGGTAGACCGTGATACCCGAGCCCTCGCGCAGATCCAGTTCAATGGGGGTTACGGAGCTTTGCATGCTCCCGTCCTGCAATATTTTGTGCCCCACCAGATTGGCGCCGCTGGGATCAACGAGCCGTCCTTCCGCGTCAAAGCGCAGATTTCCGGATCTCGTGTAAAACATTTCGCCGTCTTTAAGCACGCCGAAAAATCCGTTGCCGTCCATAATGGCCAGATCCGTGGTGGTATTGCTGCTTTCCAGAGAACCTTCCGTAAAGATGGTGCGTACATCCGCGAGATTGGAACCATGTCCCAGTTGGGAAATATTGGTGACGTAGTTGGAACGCGTATAGACGGTACTGGAGAACAGATCCTGATAAAGGGCCATATTCTGTTTGAAGCCAACCGTATTCAGATTGGCGAGGTTGTCGCTGACAACCTGCATACCCCGGCTGTGTGTGATCATGCCGGTGGCGCCTATATAAAGCGATGACATCATGGCGCGTACTCCTGACGAAAAGAAGAGGAAAAATTTGCCTCATTTCCTGCAAAGCATGAAGCGTGCCAAAATTTCCGGCCAGGCCGGCATTATGTTCAGGCGGGCAGAACCGGGCGGGTGTAGCCTCCGGGCACGCCTTGCGGGCTGAATACGATTTGCCACAACTGTAAATCCCTGGCCCTGAAGGCTCCGGCGCAACTCAGCAGATAGTATCTGAACATACGGCGCTGTCGTTCAGAACAATGGAAAAGCTTCTGCTCCAGTCCGCGCTCAAAGCGCTCATGCCAGGCCGTCAGCGTCTTATCGTAATCCGGACCAAAATTTTCCCAGTCTTCCATGATGAAGAAGGAGGCTGCTTTGCCCAGAGAGGTCATGGAGGGCAACATTCCGTTGGGGAAGATATATTTGGAAATCCAGGGATCAAGACCGGTTTTCTGCTTGTTGGCGCCAATGGTATGCAGCAGGAACAGGCCATCGGGACGCAATACGCGTTGTACCGTGCGCATGAACAGGGAGTAATTTTTCGCGCCCACATGTTCAAACATGCCGACGGAGACAATCCTGTCGTACTCGCCGGCAATATTTCTGTAGTCGTCCAGTATCCAGAGGACAGGCAGGTGCCCGAAAGTCCGGAGGGCAAACTCATGCTGTTCGCGGGAAACGGTAACGGCGCTTACCGTGGTCTGATATTTTTCCGCCATATAGGCGGCCAGGGTTCCCCAGCCGCAGCCTATGTCCAGTACCTTGAGCCCTTTTTCCAGGCGCAGCTTGCGACAGACAAGCTCCATCTTGTAGGTTTGCGCTTCGTCAAGTTGAGCAGCCTGCTTCCAGTAAGCGCAACTATAGGTCATGCTCGGGCCGAGCATATGCGAAAACAATGCATTATTAAGATTATAATGTTTTTCAGCCACTTCCGCGCTTCGTCGCACACTCTGTAAATTAAACAACATGGCTCTGTTATACAACCAAGTACACAGCACCATAAAAATTTTTATTCAATAATTTCAAATATATAACTACAATGGACTAAAAAATTTCAAAATTTTAGTTTCCGAACCTATAAAACCA
>JAISOL010000037.1 GCA_031275645.1 Deltaproteobacteria bacterium | reverse complement strand
GGATCGGGTACTTGCCCCAGACAATCCCATAAGGTAGCCAGTTCAGTTTGCATATGCATTCCTCCGTGGCCATATTTTCTAAAATTTTTCTAAAAAATCAAGAACAGAATGACCCTGCTATCTCCGCTTGTCCCGTTGCGGGAAATGTATTATCATGAAAGAATGGCGGCAGCTATAAATTTTCCGGCGCCCTGCCGGATTACGAGGACGAGATGCGACATGAAGAGCGGGAGGAGAGCCTGCGCCTTTCCAGGATAAACGCGGAAATAACCGCCGGCTTTGAAATGCTTGAGTCTTCCGGCCCCTGCGTTTCCATTTTCGGCTCCTCCAGAATAAAGGAGGGAGACCCCCTGTATGCCGCCACCAGAGAACTGGCGCGTTCCCTGACCGAATCCGGCTACGGCGTGATTACCGGTGGAGGCCCGGGCATCATGGAGGCCGGAAACCGGGGGGCTATGGAAGGCGGAGGGCCTTCCATAGGTCTGCACATACTCCTGCCTCAGGAGCAGGCTCCGAATCCCTATATGGAAAAACGCTGCGATTTCCGCTATTTTTTTGTCCGTAAACTGATGTTCGTCAGATATGCCGTTGCCTATGTGGTCATGCCGGGGGGCCTGGGCACGCTGGACGAGCTGAGCGAGGCCGTTGTGCTGGCTCAGACCGGGCGCATCAAACCCTTTCCCATCATATTGTACGACAGGGCTTTCTGGAGCGGTCTGCTCGACTGGCTGAAAAGGGCCATGCTCCGGCGGGGCTATCTGGAAGAAAAGGATCTTGCCTTGTTCACCCTGCTGGATGCTCCGGAAGAAGTGCTCCGGCACATAAAAACCTGCTTTCCGGTCTGATGACGAAAGAACGCATCATTCCCGGAGTTTTGCCCGGCTGGTCCTCCTGGGAGGAAATCATGCGTCTGGCCCTGGCTCTGGCGCGTGAAGCCGATGCCTCGGGCGAAGTGCCGGTGGGAGCCCTGTTGCTGGATACGCGGGGGAACATTCTCGGACGGGGTTTCAATCAGTGCGTCAGCCTTAACGATCCCACAGCCCACGCCGAAATTATGGCCCTGCGCGCGGCCGGAGCCTTGGTCGGCAATTACCGCCTGAACGGAACCTGTCTGGTGGCCACGCTGGAGCCCTGCCAGATGTGCGCGGGCGCCCTGGTGCAGGCCAGAGTGGGGGGGCTGGTCTATGGAGCGCGGGATTCGCGCGCCGGAGCGGTGGAAAGCTGCCTGGACGGGCTGGACCAGTACTTCCACAATCATCGCGTCTGGCACTGCGGAGGCATTCTGGAACAGGATTGCGCCCGTCTGCTCCGGGGCATGTTCCGGCCGGAAAAAAAGGCGGCTGCCCCCCTGCGGGGGCAGCCGGATTCGTAGGGTAAAGGCGGGAGCGGTATTTTAGTACATGCCGCCCATGCCGCCGCCCATGCCGGCCGCGGGGTCTTTTTTGGGTTCGGGCTTTTCGCAGATGGTGCAGTCCGTGGTCAGAAGTAGGGAAGCCACGGAAGCGGCATTCTGCAAGGCTATGCGGGCGACTTTTTTAGGATCGATTACCCCGGCCTTGAACAGATCCTCATATTCGCCGGAATTGGCGTTGAAACCGAAGCCGTCCTTGCCTTCCTTGACCTTTTCCACCACCACGGAGCCTTCAAAACCGGCGTTGATGGCAATCTGGCGCAGGGGCTCCTCAATGGCGCGGCGCACCACGTTTATTCCGGCGGCCTCGTCGTCGTCGGTAACTTTGACGGAATCCAGACATTTGGCAACGCGTATGAAGGCGGTGCCGCCGCCGGCCACGATGCCTTCTTCCACAGCCGCGCGCGTGGCGTGCAGGGCGTCTTCGACGCGATCCTTGCGTTCCTTCATTTCCACTTCAGTCGCCGCGCCCACATGAATAACCGCCACGCCTCCGACTATCTTGGCCAGCCTTTCCTGCAGCTTTTCACGATCGTAATCCGAGGTGGTATCTTCAATCTGGGAGCGGATCTGGGCGACGCGGGCCTTGATGTCTTCCGATTTGCCGGCGCCGTCCACAATGGTGGTGTTTTCCTTGTCCACGATAATCCGTTTGGCCGTGCCGAGGTCGCTTACCGTGATATTTTCAAGCTTGATGCCCATGTCTTCGGAAACCACGGTGCCGCCGGTGAGAATGGCTATATCCTTGAGCATTTCCTTACGGCGATCGCCGAAACCGGGAGCCTTGACGGCCACAACCTGCAGGGCGCCGCGCAATTTGTTCACCACCAGGGTGGCCAGGGCTTCGCCGTCCACATCCTCAGCCACGATGAGCAGGGGGCGGCTCTGTTTGGCCACCTGTTCCAGCACGGGGAGCATTTCCTTCATGGTGGAGATTTTCTTTTCGTTGATCAGGATGAGAGGCTCGTCTATTTCGCAAACCATCTTTTCGGCATTGGTCACAAAGTAGGGGGAAAGATAGCCGCGGTCAAAGAGCATGCCTTCCACAACTTCCAGAGTGGTTTCCAGACCTTTGGCCTCCTCCACGGTAATGACGCCTTCCTTGCCCACCTTGTTCATGGCTTCGGCAATGATGTTGCCGATGGTGGTATCGGAGTTGGCGGAAATGGTGCCGACCTGGGCGATTTCCTTCTGATCGCGGGTGGGTTTGGAAATAGTGTTCAGCTCGCTGACCAGGGCCTCCACCGCCTTGTCTATGCCGCGCTTGATGGCCATGGGGTTGCGTCCGGCGGCAACGAGCTTGACTCCTTCCTGGTAAATGGACTGGGCCAGCACTGTGGCGGTGGTGGTGCCGTCGCCGGCCACGTCGCTGGTTTTGGAAGCCACCTCGCGCACCATCTGGGCGCCCATATTTTCAAACTTGTCCGAAAGCTCAATTTCCTTGGCCACGGTGACGCCGTCCTTGGTAATCACGGGGGAACCGAAGGATTTTTCAATGGCCACGTTACGGCCTTTGGGGCCGAGAGTTACTTTGACGGCATTCGCGAGCTGGGCGATTCCGCTGGAAAGACGCTCGCGAGCCTGTGAATCATAGAGAATTTCTTTAGCTGACATAATTGTTCCTCCTAAAAGAACAGGGCAAAATTAAGGTTGCGTTCCACCGACTTTTCAGAGCGGTCAGGCGATAATGCCGAGGATATCGTCCTCGCGCATGACAAGATGATCCACGCCATCCAGCTTGATTTCAGTCCCGGCATATTTGTTGAAAAGTACCTGATCGCCGGCTTTGACGGTCATGGTCACAACTTTGCCGTTTTCAGCGACCTTGCCCGGGCCCACGGCCACCACCTCTCCTTTGGAGGGCTTCTCTTTGGCGGTGTCGGGAATATACAGTCCTCCGGCGGTCTTTTCTTCGCTTTCCAGGCGCTTGACCAGAACACGATCATTCAACGGTTTAAAGCTCATACTCACATTCCTCCAAGAAATTGTATTGAATTAGTTATTTGGTGGTATGTCCGCCTTTGTCCCAGGTGCGGGCCGCAAAAGGCGGCAAAATCTTTTGCGCCGGACAGAGAATTGAACAAATCCCACAGCCTGAGGCATAGGCACATTCAACTCCACCTGTCGGCATGGGGGTAAATAATTATGATTTTCCGTTTGAAAAGGGGGTAAGAGGAAAAAAATTTCAAAACCTTCCGTGGAGTTTTCAGGATCTTTCCGGCGTGAGCCTGCCTGATTGCGTTTCAGACAGCGGGCCGTCAAGGGCGCGGGCCGGCTCTGGACTCCGCGCGAGATGCGGCTTCGCGCTCCGGAAGCGGCTGGAGATTATCGCTTGACTCCGGGCAATACCGGGAATATTTTTATGAAATCCGCTCCCTTCTCAAAGAGCAGGTACCGCCCGGAGCGGCTTGGAGCGTTTCACGTTTGAAAACGCCCGGCAAGACCGGGCGCGCCGCCGAAGGTGGCGGAGTGATCTTAACACTCATTTGTTTTCAATATCTACGCAGGGCATAAACAGGGGATCGTCATATGGTCAGAAGCGGCGGGAACAGGGCGGAGAGTCTAAAGCGTTTGCGCGAGGAAAAGGAATTTCATAAAAAGCTGAACGAAGATATGCTGCAGGGCCTGCGGAATATTTACAAGGAAATAGCTCAGCTTGCTCCCGGAGTTTCGGGAGAAGGAGCCCCGAGAAGCGGCGATGACGCCACGGGAATTTTCCATGAGCTTTCCCGCCATTTGGAAGAAGCCATGCTTACAACCCTGCAGGCTGCCGACGACATCATGAACAGGGCGGAAGCGCTTCAGGAAAATCAGGATACGGAAGAGAAATTTTTGTTGGCTCTGCGTGGGCATGGGGAAGGCAAGGCAAAAATTGATGAAATCCTGGCTCTGTTGCGCGCGGATAAAGAAACCGTAACCTCTATTGTGACGGCCCTGAGTTTTCAGGATCTTACAGGCCAGCACTTGAAAAAAGTGGTGCAGGCCCTGGAAAGTATACGCCGGATTGTGGTTCAGACTTATGTTTCCGCCGGCTTGATGCTTAAAAAAAGCGAAGATGAGCCGGAAAAAAACCTGGAGCTTATTGCTGAGGAAAGCAGGAAATCCGCGCTTGATACGGTGAGTGCCGGTTCGGAACTGCGCGGGCCCGTCTTGGGCTCCTCACAGAAGGATGTTGACGATCTGTTGTCCAAGTTGGGTTTTTAGAGCGGGCGTTGCGTGCCCTTTCAGGGAGATTGGCGCTTGACGCCCGGCGAAGCCGGGCCCTGCCATCCAGATGCGGATTAAAACATCCTTGACAGCTTTGCCGGCCGGATTTATTGCTTGGAGCACGTTTTTTCTCCCGTGGGGGCCCATAGCTCAGTTGGTAGAGCCACCGGCTCATAACCGGTCGGTCCCAGGTTCGAGTCCTGGTGGGCCCACCAGATTCAAGCTCAAGCAAGTCCGCCAAGGTTCGCGAAAGCCTCGGCCGGCGGGTCTGGTTTTTATGATATTAGTCTGGTCGCCATCTGTGGCCCAAGCGTAATGAACGACAGACCGCATGACGAAGCGATGGCCGAAGCGTTTCGCAAAGATCCGGCCTACGCTGTGGAACTGCTGAACGCCATTCTTGCGGACGGAGAACAGGCTGAATTGCTCGTTGCCCTTCGCCAGATGGTCAAAGCTTTTGGCGGCGTTCGCGGAGTTGCAAAAGAAGCCGGTTTGAATCCGAACCAGCTTTACCGCACCCTGTCCACGGGAGGCAATCCGGAACTGCGAAGCCTGTCCGCAATTTTGCGCGCGATGGGTTTACGGTTGGCCGTTCAGCCCATCGCCGAATCATCAACGGTTTGAAGGCAGGCGACCAGCTTACAAACTTTCTTTCAGCGCCTTGCCGGGCATGAACTTCACGGCCTTGCTTGCCGGTGCGGGGGTTACTTACGGCCTTTCCGCGCCTTTCGCTCCGCCACCTTGAAGCCGCCGAAGCCGGATATGGCAACGGATTCGCCTTTTTTCAGCGTTTCGGCCAGAAGCGCGAGCAGGCCGTTGTACCGTTGTAGGCGGCTTCGGCCTGAGCCAGAGTGGCGAGGGAAGATTTTTCCTTATTCGTTACGGAAAAGATGTTGCCTTTCACGCTCGCATGATATAAAATAAATATTGAGCATGATGTATTTTTTGGTACCTGACGGACGGCTAATACCCAGGCAGACGACATGAAGAGAAAGAATGTTTTTCCCTCCCTGAGAAGGGGTGTTCCGGCCAAGGCCAGTAGCTTTGGCCCGCTTTTTGCTCTCTCTTAACACCGCTATATAACGCGCTGTTCTTCTTCAGCGAGAACAGCGCGCAATGTTTTATCGGCCCTGTTTCCCTTTCGGGAAGCGGGGCCTTTTTGGCGTTTATTGCCTGCGTGTCTGAACCATTAGGAATTACGGGCATACATGAGGCAAAGTACGCTTCAGGTTATTACTCGTAACGGCGTTTTTTCCGATACCCGGCTTAATAATCTTATCACCAGGGAGTTCTCCTCATGAAAAAGCAGCTTCTTTTTCCGGCACTTATTTTCGTTGCTCTGTTTTTACCCGCCTGCGGCGGCGGGGGAGGTGGAGGCGGCAGCGGGCTCGCGCCGGAGCGTCCAGGTTTCACCGCATTGGATATGGGCGGCGACGCGACAAGCTTGGGAGCGCTTTCAGCAAACGCCTCCTCCACTGAGGTGGCTGCGGTCATTGCGCCTCTTCAATTACAAGGGGAGTTGACCGACAGTTCCGGGCTGGACGTTGGCGACGGTTACGCTATACAGGCCGGTTCCCTGCGGGTAACGCGCTACGGCACGCCCTTTATCACTATTGAGTCCGGAGAGATTCGCCTGTTCGAAATGGACGGCGTGAAGTTCGCCGCCGGTATACAGGGGAGCGCTCCAGAGGCATTTAATGTTTTCGATCCTTACGAAGGCAGGTGGGAGTACGGCACAGCAGCCAGGAATCAGGCTCTGCTGGTTGCCCAGATGGAACATTCCGTCTTCGGCTACTGGTCGGAGTTTGACATTATAGAGAACCTGGAAGGAACCGCCATAGACCCCTTTGTTGGAAATTTGGGTAATGGAGCCCCCTACACAACCGGTTTCTTTACCGGCGGGTCCGGCACAGCGGCCAAGGCCGCCGTTTCCGCCACTCCCTTTACCGGACTGGCGGTGGCGATGTTGGAATATGATCCCAATGGCGAGAGTAACTATGTCGTGAAGCCCCTTGTGGGGACGGCGACCCTTTGGGTCACCGCCGCGAACAAGGCCGGTCTGGAACTGGCATTCCGCAACAGCGGCAATTTGGGCGGCGATATCACTATGCGCGCGTCCGACCTTCTGCTTAACTCCGCTGGCGATGGTTCAATCCAGGGCCGATTTGACAGCGTATCCGGAGGCGGTCTCCGTGACGTCGACAATCCTTCTTATCCGGATTTAAACGAGATCAACGGGCAGTTCTACGGCGGCACACCCGGCAACACTGACGCCAGCGAAGCGGTGGGCGCGTTTGCCTATGGCTACTACCCTGCCAGTGCCTACGGACGTTCCATCTACGGCTCTTTCGGAGTGAAAAAGTAGCAGCCCCATGATCAAAACGCTGTGCGCCGGGCTTCTCCTCCTCCTTGTCCTGCTGCCCCCGGTGGCCGGCGGGGCTGGGGGAGAGGCGCAAACCGGGGCGGCGGAGGAGAAAGGCGCCGGCCTGGAGCTTTCCGGCGCTCAAGGCCTGGAGCTTGCCCGGCAGCTTTTGGAGGCGGGCAACGCGCGGGACGCAGGAAAAATTTATAACCTGCTCCTGTTCAGCCGCAGGCGGGAGATTAGCATTGAAGCCGCCTTTCAACTGGCGCAGCTTTATTCGGCGGAAGGCCGCCACCCCGAGGCAATTGCCCTGTATATGGATATTCTGAACCAAAACCCGGCGCTCGCGCGGGTGCGCCTGGAACTCGCCCGCGCCTATTTTCTGAACAAAGATTATGAGGACGCCCGTTTTCAGTTCGAACTGGTCAAGGGCGGCGAACTGCCGCCGCCTGTCCTGGAAAAGGTGGATTTTTTTCTGGAGCTGATCCGCCGCCAGAAAGATTGGAATTTTGATTTCAGCTTTGCCCTGGTGCCTGATTCCAACATCAACCAGGCTTCCGGCGGCAGAGAGGAGTGCATAGCCACTGTCTTCGGCCTGCTCTGCCGTCCGCTGGAAGAAAAGCAGCGTGGCCTGGGGCTGAGCGCGGGCGCCTCTTTTGACCATTTTTTGCGCTTCAGCCGGGATTTCGGCCTGCGCAGCACCATCGGCCTGGATATTTTGGAACATGAGCAGAGAGCCAATGATGATTACATATTCACTCTGGCCAGCGGGCCGCGCTACATCTTTGAAAGCGGCGAAACAAGCCTGCAGCCGCTTTTTCGCAAGCGCTGGATTGCCGGGAAGGAATACAGCGAGGAATTCGGCCTGCGCTGGGACATCCATAAAATCTGGGGCCGGCTTCTGCTGAACAGCGGCGCGTCCTTCTCCAATATTTCCTACGCCGACAGCTATGTGGACGGCATTTTGCGGGGGCATAACCGCTTCGCCTACATCCAGCCCCGCTATATCCTGGATGACCGGACTTTCGCGCAGGCCGGGCTTTCCTTTTCGCGCAATTCAGTGCGTATGGACGCTTACGGCGAGGATAGCCTGCGCTATTCCCTGGGCGCTTACCATTTTTTCGCTTACGGCTTTTCCCTGTTTGCCGAATTAAGCCTTATCGAAACACGCTACCACGATAAGCAGTGGTATGTTACGCGCGACCACCGCTTTGACGAAACCCGGCGCGAGGATAAAACCTGGCAGTTTTACGCCTCCCTTTCCAGCAATATCTTTGAAAGCAAGGGCGTCACCCCTGTGCTGCAATATTATTATGTCAAACGCGATTCCAATATCTGGAGCCGCGAATACGACAGGCACAGAATCAACTTGGCTTTCAATATCAGGTTTTAGGCGTGCCTGCCTTGAAATTGCCTTAACCAAACACGCCGGACGCCGGCGGAGTGCTTTATTGCCGAACAGAGACACCCATGTGTTCTGCCGCCCGTTCACGACAGGGACAGGAAAAGACTTGACCGCCGGGGCCGGGTTAGGGTAAAAAGCTCCCTGCCTCACCAGGGTTGCAGGCGCGTAGCTCAGGGGTAGAGCACTTCCTTGACACGGAAGGGGTCAGCAGTTCGAGACTGCTCGTGCCTACCATTTTTCAGATAAAAGGGAGGTATCTGCCTCCCTTTTTATTTATGGCGGCTTACCGCGGGCGTCTCGCGCGTTTCCGCTCAAGGCCCAATGCAGGGGAAACTATTGTGCAAAAGTTGCTCATCATGGGAGTGGAGAAGGAAGTCGCTCCCGACGTAAGCTGCGGGCAAGCCCTGAAATCCGTTCTGGGCGAAAAGAGGTTTGAAAATGTGCTGGCGGCCAGAAGCGGTTCCAACCTTCTGGATCTCTCCTCCTCTCTCCCCCCGGATTCCACGGAGCTTACGCCGGTGGAAGCCGGAAGCCCTGCAGGACTGGCCATACTGCGACACAGCGCGGCGCATGTTCTGGCCGCCGCCGTGCGCCGCCTGTTTCCGGGGGTCAAAATCAGCATAGGCCCGGCAATTGAAAACGGATTTTATTATGATTTTGATTACGCCCGCCCTTTTACCCCGGACGATTTCCCGGCGATTGAGGCGGAAATGAGCAAAATCGCGGCGGAGGATATTCCCTTCACACGCCGGACGGCGGACAGGGCGGAGGTCGAGGCCCTGTTCCGTTCTCAGGGAGAAAATTACAAGTTGGAACTTTTGGACTCCATCGCGGAACAGACTCTTTCCTTATACACTGTGGGCGATTTTACCGATCTCTGCCGGGGGCCGCATATCCCTTCCGCTTGCGCCCTGCGCGCCTTCAAGCTCCTTTCCGTGGCCGGCGCCTACTGGCGCGGCGATGAAAAAAATCCCATGCTTTCCCGTATTTATGGAACGGCTTTTGCGGAAGAGGCTGAGCTCAAAGCCTATCTGCGGCGGCAGGAGGAGGCCAGGAAGCGGGATCACCGCAAGCTGGGCAAGGATTTGGAACTTTTCGAGTTTCATGAGGATCTGGCTCCGGGCATGGTCTTCTGGCAACCCAAGGGCATGCTTATGCGCACCATTCTGGAGGATTTTCTGAAGCGGGAAAATCTCAAGCGCGGCTACTCCCTGGTACAGGGGCCGCAGATTCTCCGCAAGGAAGCCTGGGTGAAATCGGGGCACTATGACAATTACCGCGAGAATATGTATTTCACGGAAATCGAGGGCGACGTGCACGCTGTCAAGCCCATGAACTGCGTGGGGCATATTTTGCTTTATGAAAGCAGCTTGCATAGCTACCGGGATCTGCCCGTGCGCATGGCCGAATTTGGCGTGGTGCACCGCCATGAAAAAAGCGGGGTGTTGCACGGACTTTTGCGGGTGCGCCAGTTCACCCAGGATGACGCGCACATTTTCTGCGCTCCGGAGCAACTGGAAGATGAGATCCTCGGCGTGCTCGCGCTGGTGCGGGATCTTTTCGGTCTGTTCGGTTTTGAATATACCATGTCCGTGAGCACCAGACCGGACAGATCCATCGGTTCGGACGAGGCCTGGAAGCTGGCCACGGACGCCCTGTTCCAGGCTCTGGAACGCGCGGGGGTTCCGATTACCGTCAATGAAGGCGATGGCGCCTTCTATGGCCCGAAAATAGACGTGCGGCTCACGGATAGCCTGGGCCGCCAGTGGCAGTGTTCCACAGTGCAGTGCGATTTTAATCTGCCGGAACGTTTCGAGCTGGTCTATGTGGGCAAAGACGGCGAACGCCACAGGCCCGTCATGGTGCACAGGGCCATTCTGGGTTCGCTGGAGCGTTTTATCGGCATACTCGTAGAGCACACCGCGGGCAGATTTCCCGCCTGGCTCGCCCCGGTGCAGGCCAAAATACTGAATGTGACTGAAGCCCAGGAGACTTTTGTTCTGGAAACGGCCGCCAGCTTGACAAAAGCCGGTCTGAGGGTGGAGGCCGATCTGCGGAATGAAAAACTGGGGTATAAGATGCGTCAGGCGCAATTGGAGAAAGTTCCCTATATTCTGGTTGCCGGCGACAAGGAAGTGGAAGCGGCGGGAGTGAATGTTCGCCCCGGAGGCGGAGACAGCCTCGGTCTGAAAACTCTCGACGAGTTCATGGCCATGGTCGCGGCCGATTGTGAAAAACCTTTCAAGCAAGGAGGCATGAACTATAGTTTCTCTTAACAATACCATGAAAACACGGCGCGAGCCCCAGCAGGATGCCGTGCGCCGCAATGATCAGATTCGCGCGCGTGAAGTGCGCGTAATCGATGAGGAAGGTGAACAACTTGGCATACTTCCCCGTAGCGAAGCCATATCTCTGGCCCGCGAGGGCGGGCTGGATCTGGTGGAGGTGGCCCCCAACGCCGATCCTCCTGTCTGCCGGATTATGGATTACGGCAAATTTCGCTATGAAGAACAGAAAAAGAAGCAGGAAGCCAAAAAACGTCAGGTCGTGGTCCAGCTCAAGGAAATAAAGCTGCGTCCCAAAACCGACGACCACGACTATCAGACAAAAGTCACTCATATACGCCGTTTTCTGGGCGAAGGCGACCGTTGCAAGGTAACCATATTTTTCCGGGGAAGAGAAATAGTCCATAAGGATCGCGGTCAGATCATGCTGGATAAAGTGCTGGAAGACACCAAGGATATAGCGAAGATGGAGCAGGAGCCGCGTACGGAAGGGCGGACTCTGCATATGCTTCTGGCTCCTCTGACCAAAAAGTGATACTGCCGGCGGCGGATCAGCGTGCCCGACTTCAGGCGGAAAGGTGTTCGACCAAAGGAGACGTTCAACGGGCCCGATTATGGAAGAGAGTCTGATTCACCGCATTCTGGACGCCATCCAGGAGCCTTTGCTGCTGTTCAATTATGAAAAGAGCGCGGTGGAGGATTGGAACCGCTATTTCGCCTCTCTTGTTCCTTTTGCCCTCAGAAAAAATATGCCTTTGCATGTGTTGGGACTGGAGGCGGATCTTCCGGGTCTGGCCAGAAAAAGCCTGTCCCTCTCCGGCATTCCGGGTGGAATACCCGGCCAGGAGAGGGTCTGGCAGGAAACCTCGTTCCTGCTTCCGCCGGACAGATCTCTGCCGGTGCGTCTGGGCGTCGCCTGCGTGGATGCGGAAAAATTTCTGGCCTTGCTGCTTCTGCGCCTTGTCGCGGCCGATTTTTCCGGCGGGGGGCAGGATTCGGATAAAGCCAGGGAAGCCCTGGAAATAGCCAACAGACAACTTTCCCACGCCGTGGATGTGGCCAATGGCCTGGCGGAAGAAGCGCGTCTAGCCAACAAGGCCAAAAGCGATTTCATGGCCAATATCAGCCATGAAATCCGCACTCCCATGAACGCCATTGTGGGCATGACGCATCTGGTGTTGCGCACCGAACTCAGCTCCAGACAGCGGGAATATATAACCAAGGCGGACGCGGCGGCCAGGAGCCTGCTGAACATAATTAATGACGTGCTGGATTTTTCCAAGATGGAGGCCGGCAGGCTGGAGATGGAAAAACTGCCTTTCACCCCGGAGGATATTGTCCGGGGAACAGCCGAACTGTTCCGCCCCAGAGCTCTGGAAAAGAATATATCCATTAAGGTCGAGTCCGGCCAGGATTCGCAGGATCAATACCTGGGCGACCCTCTGCGCCTGAGTCAGGTGCTTTCCAACCTTGTGGACAACGCCGTCAAGTTCACGGAGCAGGGGGAGGTGACCATTTCGGCCGGAGTGGAGGAACGTGATGAGAGCGCTGCGCTGTTGCGCTTTACCGTTGCCGATACCGGCATAGGGATCAATTCGGAACAGTTGGCCGGGCTTTTCGTCCCGTTCAGCCAGGCGGACGGCTCCAGTACGCGCAAATACGGCGGCATAGGCCTGGGATTGGCTCTGTGCAAGAATCTGGTGGAGTTGCTGGGCGGCAGGATCTGGTGCGAAAGCGTGGCGAAGGAGGGCAGTTCCTTCCATTTCACCGCCCGTTGCGGATACGCAGACAGGACAAAACGCGGGGATCGCCCGTCCGGATTTAAAGACTTGCGCGCCCTGATCCTGAATGCGAATCTGGTGGAACGTGAAGCCATGTATGAATTGTTTTATTCATTGGGGTGTCACGCCACCAGAAAATTTCCGGGCGTGACCGAGGCCATGGAAGAGCCGCGCCTGCGCCGTGCGGATTTTGATCTTGATTTGCTCGTACTCAGCCAGGATCTGCCGGAAAAGGACGTTCTGAATTTCATCGACTACCTGAGCCGCGGAGGAGGCGGGCTCTCCCCTCCGGCTCTCCTTGTTCTGGCGCATAAAGACAGCCCCCTGCCAGACTACGGCTCCCTTGCCTGCAAGACGCTCTACCGCCCGGTAACCCAATCCTCCCTGTTTGAAACTCTGGCTCAACTCTTCACCCGCACTCTCGTCGTTCCGGCCAGGAGCGGAGATGACGCCCTGCTGAACGGCCTGCTGGACGAATTTTCCGGGGCGAAAATCCTTCTGGTGGAAGATAATGAACTGAATCAGACGGTGGCGACGGAAATGCTTTCCGAGGCCGGACTGGAGGTGACGGTGGCCGCTGACGGCCGGGAAGCTCTGACTCTGCTGGACAAAGAGAAATTTGATCTGGTTTTGATGGATATTCAGATGCCCGTGCTGGATGGAATAGCCGCCACCGGGATTATCCGGGAACAGAAGCGTTTTGAGAATCTGCCCGTCATAGCCATGACGGCCAACTCCATGGAAAGCGATCTCCAGTTGACCAGAGCGGCCGGCATGAACGCCCATATCACCAAGCCCATAAATTCCGTGGAGCTGTTCAGTTGCCTCGCGGAATGGCTGCGCAGAGGCCGGGAAAAAGAGGGGGATTTATCTCTTCCCGAAGCCGGCGAGGAAGCGGAAAAAGCCGGCGAGGAAGAAAATCCTTTGCGCGGCAGCTATGCCGATGCGGACAGGATGCGCGAGCGCCTTGCCTTCAGCCCGGACTATTACCGTGGTCTTTTCGGAGACGGAGGCCGGATTTTTGCCGGGCTTCTGGGAGAGGTGGAGAACTGCCTCCGGGAGGGGAAACCGGAAAAAGCCAGAGTGCAGGCCCATACCCTGGCGGCTTTCTTCAGCGCGCTGACGGCGGAAGAGGCCGCGCAGGCCGCGAAAAAATTCGAGCGCGTCCTGCACCAGGAACATCCGGCCGGACTGGAGTCTTTATGGCTTGAGGTGAAGACGCGCCTGCAAGACGTGGGGGAGGACATTGCCCGTATCCTGGAGAAGAGCGGCGAGGAGTCCGCCGGGGAGAAAAAGGTCGATTATGCCGCTTTGCTTGGCTTTTTGGACAAAATTCAATGCTTTGTTCAGGAAAGCAAACCCATTCATTGTAAAAAAACCATGGAGCTTGTCCAGAGCATGGTCTGGCCAGCCGCGAGCCATAAAATTCTTGAAGAACTGGATTATGTTCTTTCAAGGTATAACTTCCGCCAGGGCCTGAATCTGATCGCCGAACTGCGTAAAAGTCTCGGGACATAATTCTATGCGAGCCAAAACCGCATGCATGCGGTTTTCTCGTCTTTGGCTTTTGACTAGATAAAATCCCATGTCAAGCATTTTTTGCTTGACATTTTCTTGAGTTTGCTATCTAGTCAAAAGACTAGTTATGGAGGTACAAACTATGGGATTTCC
>JAISOL010000031.1 GCA_031275645.1 Deltaproteobacteria bacterium | reverse complement strand
CGGATCGGGTACTTGCCCCAGACAATCCCATAAGGTAGCCAGTTCAGTTTGCATATGCATTCCTCCGTGGCCATATTTTCTAAAATTTTTCTAAAAAATCAAGAACAGAATGACCCTGGGGTTTGCAGACGCCCTCTTGACAACGCGCCTTTCCCCGTGCTATCCTGCGTGCGCGGCGCGGGAGGGAAGGGCCTCGGGCGTTTCGCTTTCGGCCGTACGGGATGGACATATGCGAAACAAGATCAACTCTCTTATCGAGCAGGCTGATGAAAGCACGCTTGCGCTCATGCTCTCCCTGGCGGAAAAAAAACTTCTGCGCCTGGGCGGGCGCCCGGACTCTCTTGCCCCGGTCTGGCGGGACGAGATTTTCCCGGACGAGAAAGGGCGTTGTCTGGACGCGGAGGAATTGAAGCGTATCGCCGGGGTTTTCGACTCCTGGTTCGCGGGCGCTTCCTCAGCGGTGCAGAAACGCTCGCGCGGCCGGGTGCGGCTGATTTTTCTGCTCATTCGCTATGGAGGATTGCGCCTGGGAGAAGCTCTGGCCCTGGATGACCGGAGCATTGATCCCGGCAAAGCAGTCCTGACCGTCCGCGGCCAGTACGCCCGCACGGTACAGATGCCGGCGGAAGCCATGCGCCTGATAGGCGGACTGCTGGAAGACCCCATGTTTTACAGCCTGCGCGGGGAACTGACGCGCATCGATCCGGGATACCTGCGGCGCAAATTTTATAACCTGGCCGCCCGCGCCGGCCTGCCCGGAGCCCTGCTCAACCCGCGCATCCTGCGCCATTCACGGGCTCTGGAGCTCCTGCGCGGCGGCGTTCCGCTACAGGCGGTGCAATACTTCCTGGGAAAGCCGGTCAGGGAACAGAGTTCCGGAATAAAAGCGGGGCTGGGGGATTTTTCCGCCGGAACCGCCCAGCGTATCGTCGCACAATACCTTGAAAGGGAGACCCGCATGAAAAGCAGCGCCAGAAACGTGTTCGTAGGCAGGATTACAAAAATAACCAAGGATAATCTCCTGGCCGAGGTAGAGCTTGCCACCCTTTCCGATCTGAAAGTCGTCGCCATAATTACCGGGGAAAGCCTGCAAAGCCTGGGACTGGAGACAGGCCGGACGGTCACGGCCACGATCAAAGCCCCCTGGGTGATCCTGGCCGAGGCGGAAAAAGGGCTGCGCGCCAGCGCGCGCAACAAATTCACGGGGCGGGTCTCCGCCGTCAAAAGCTCGGAGATCGCCGCGGAAGTGCTGGTGGATCTCTACGAAGGCAGCAAAGTCTGCGCCCTGGTGACCTCTGAAAGCGCGCGGAACCTGGACCTGGCGCCGGGCAGGGAGATCACGGCCATGTTCAAGGCTTTTGCCGTGGTGCTGACCGCGGATATATAGCCTGCCCTCCCCAGACGGTCCCGCCGGCAGAGTCATATCCCCGCCGCGGCCTGACTTTCAGCATAAAAAAACGCTTCCGGCACTGGACGAGGCGAAAATCTGTTTTATTCTTAAAGCAACCTTAGATTTTGAGGCGTCCCCCCTCTCCCGGCGGAAAATCAATCCAAACCATTCTCCGGGCAGACGAAAGAACACGTTGCCGCGGCAACGCGCATCCCGGTGCGGACGAACATGATATAAGCCGGATCAAAAAGTCGCGCCGCCGCTGTACGCGGACGGTTTTTCAGGAGGAAATTCATTATGGGCAAGATTATAGGCATAGATTTGGGAACCACCAACTCCTGTCTTTATGTGATGGAGGGGAAAGATCCTAAATGCATCACCAATCCGGAGGGAGGGCGCACCACTCCCTCCGTGGTGGGTTTTACGGATAAGGATCGCCTGGTGGGCGACATTGCCAAACGCCAGGCTGTCACCAACCCGGAACGCACGATTTTCGCCATAAAAAGGCTTATGGGCCGCAAGGCCGATTCGCCGGAGGTAAAACGCTGGTCCACGCACAGCCCCTACAAAATCGTCACCTCCAAAAACGGTGACGCCGGAGTGGAAATTGAAGGGCGTTCTTACACTCCTTCGGAAATTTCAGCCATGATCCTGTCCAAGCTCAAAGCAGACGCCGAAGCTTATCTGGGCGAAACAGTCACCGAAGCCGTGATCACCGTGCCCGCCTATTTCAACGACTCGCAGCGCCAGGCCACCAAAGACGCCGGGCGCATAGCCGGGCTGGAAGTGAGACGCATCATAAACGAACCCACGGCGGCCTCGCTGGCCTACGGTTTTGACCGCAAAGCCAACGAAAAAATCGCCGTATTCGATCTGGGCGGAGGCACCTTCGACATATCCGTCCTGGAGGTGGGCGACAATGTTGTGGAAGTGCGTTCCACCAACGGCGACACCTTTCTGGGCGGCGAGGATTTTGATCAGCGCATCATCAACTGGCTGGCGGACGAGTTCAAAAAAGAGCAGGGCATTGATCTTTCCAAGGACCGCATGGCCTTGCAGCGTCTGAAAGAAGCGGCGGAAAAGGCCAAGAAGGACCTTTCCACTTCCATGGAGGCGGAAATCAACCTTCCCTTCATCACGGCGGATCAGAACGGGCCCAAGCACCTTATGTACAAACTCTCCCGCGCCAAACTGGAAAACCTGGTGGAAGATCTGGTGCAGCGCACCATTGAACCCTGCAAAAAGGCTCTGGCCGACGCCGGGCTCAACGCCAACCAGATCGACGAGGTCATCCTGGTGGGGGGCATGACCAGAATGCCCCTGGTACAGAAAACCGTGCAGAATTTCTTCAACAAGGAGCCCAACCGCTCGGTCAACCCGGACGAGGTCGTGGCTATGGGGGCGGCCATACAGGGCGGCATTCTGGCGGGGGACGTCAAGGATGTCCTGCTTCTGGACGTCACCCCTCTCTCTCTGGGTATTGAGACCCTGGGCGGAGTGATGACCCGGCTGATTGATCGCAACACGACCATACCCACACGCAAAAGCCAGGTTTTCACCACGGCGGCCGACAACCAGCCTTCGGTATCCATCCACGTTCTTCAGGGAGAACGCCCCATGGCTGCGGACAACATGACTCTGGGCCGCTTCGAGCTTACCGGCATTCCGCCGGCCCCGCGCGGACTGCCGCAGATCGAGGTCTTCTTCGATATCGACGCCAACGGCATCGTGAACGTGGGAGCCAAAGACATGGGTACGGGCAAGGAACAGACCATACGCATCACCGCTTCCTCAGGCATGGGCGAGGAGGATATTCAGCGCCTGATCAAGGAAGCCGAGGCCCATGCAGATGAAGACAAGAAAAAGCAGGAGTTCATAGAAACGCGCAACCACGCCGACACCCTGATCTATACCACGGAAAAATCCCTCTCCGATCTGGGCGACAAGGTGGATTCCTCCCTGCGCGGAGATATTGAGGCCAAGATCAGCCGGCTGAAAGAAGTGATGGACAGCAATGACCCCGGCGCTCTGCGCGCGGCCATGGACGAGCTTTCCAAATCCTCGCACAAACTGGCCGAACAGCTCTACGCCCAGAAATCCCAGGGCGCCTCCGGCGACCCCTCTTCCGCCTCCTCCGGCCCGGCTTCCTCCTCGCACAAAGGAGAAGACGTGGTGGATGCGGACTTCACGGAGGTAAAATAACCCCCCGCGGGGGGAGCCGTCCGCGCCACGCAACGAGGCGCGGACGGCATTTTGCTTTCAGGCAATCAGGCAAACACGTTTCTGAGTTTGGTTACCACGCGCTTGTCCGCCTTGCCGGCAACAGCCGTGGAAAAAGCCTGGTAATGCGGAGTGGCGTTATGGACGGCTATGGCTTCCTCTGAAACCCAGGTTTCAATGATAAAAAAATGACCCGGCTTTTTCAGATCCTCATTCAGATCGTACCGCCTGTTGCCCGGCTCGGCGCGGCTCCCTTCCACCAGAGCCCGCAAAGCCGGCATAAGAGATTCCAGGAACTCGGCCTTTATTTCCAACTCAGCCACAATACGGATTTCGCTCATAAATTCCCCCCTCCGGAGCAGGGCGGTTATTACTTGCCCCTGTAAGCCACGACTTCAATCTCAATCGCCGCCCCTGCGGGCAGGGCGCTCACCTGGACAAAGGAGCGCGCCGGGGGATTGTTGGGAAAGTATGTGGCATAGAGCTTGTTGACCTCTGGAAATTCCTTGATGTCCAGGCCGAAGACCGTAACCTTGACGGCGTCTTTGAAGCCGAGATTCTGGGATTCAAGGATGGCGCCGATATTGGCGAAAACCTGTTTCGCCTGGGCCAGGGTGCCGCCGCTCACCAGTTTTCCCGTAGCCGGGTCCAGACCGATCTGGCCTGAAAGAAACAGGGTTTCGCCCGCCCATACCGCCTGGCTGTACGGGCCGATGGCGGCCGGAGCCTTGTCCGTGCTCACCGGCACGCCTCCGGCAAGAGCAAGGGAAGCTAAGGCCAGCATAAAAACACCCGTCAGCAACATACAGAGCTTCTTCATAGTATTTCTCCTCCGCTAAAAAATGGATGCCATCCTCTCTGCCTCCGACCGGAAGCCGAGAGCCCGCGAACACTCCCGCCGTCAACCGCCTGGCGGCCGTTAACGGCGCCGGAGTATGCTGGCGGAAGCTTTCAGCGAAAACATATGTCCGGCCCTTCCTGGCGTCAAGGGGAATTACAGCGCGCCCTGGAACAGGCGCCCCCGGCGCTTTATTTGTTTTTCTGCCAGGGCTTGAGGACGGAAATGACCAGCATGAACAGGATAGCCAGGATCAGGGCCAGGCCGCCAAGCAGGGTGCTCAGCCGGTTGGCGGCATACTCCGCGTTGTCCGGAGCCAAAAGCCCCAGAGTCTCCGATATGCCGGCCTGCTCGTTGACCGGAGGACCGAGCACTATAACGCCGATCAGAATGCAGGCCACCGTCAGCGCCCACTTTACCGTTACCCAGCGATGTCTGAAAAAGCCCCAGGGGGTCAGCCAGGAAATCAGAAAACCGCTCACCAGGCAGCCCATAGCCGCTGGAACAATGACAAAGTCGTCCACAAAACGGCGGGCCAGATCGTAGCCGTACAGTTCCGGGCCGGTTTCCGCCGGCCCCAGGGCCAGCACCATCAGATTCAGAGTCACGGCTCCGCCGAGCCACAATCCCGCCAGGATGAGATGAACGATTTTCAGGCCCTTCCGGCCTCGCATACCCAGTTTTTTCATGAAAGACTCCTGATACCTCCTCCCTCTCCCCCGAAAGGCTCCTCCGGGGAAGCCCTCCGACGCCCCGCAAAAAGCCGGGCCGGCCGCTTTACCGGGAGATTGCCCCGATGGGAAGCGGCCGGCCGGAGGCTAGTGCAAAGGAAGAGGATTTTCACCGTCCTCAGGCCGCTCTCCTGCCTCCCTGAGCGGGGGAGCTTTCCTGCTTCAGCCAACTGCGGAGTATGCCCACGGCCTGCTCCATGTTCTGTTCGCTCATGTGCAGAGCGTGGGCCTTGATATCCTCAATCTTTTCCAGGATGGCCATAGCGTCCAGTTCTTCGTCATTGCTTTCCATGAGGGCCAGCCTTTCCTCGCCCATGGGGAGCCCGGCCAGCTCTTCCAGCATCTCTCCTTCCACCTTGGGCCGGATCATGGCCATAATCACCGGGCGCACTATAATGAGCAGGAAGAGAAAGATCAAAAGAGCGTTCAGGAAAGGCTTGCCTATGCGCAGGGCATAGTCGGCGATGAGACGGGCCAGATCCTGCTGATCGTCTTCCAGCGGCGCGCCGAAGGGTATGTTGCTGACCTCTATGGTATCGCCGCGCGCGGAGTCAAAGCCTACCACATTGGCCACCAGCTGGCGTATATTCCTGAGCTCATCGGCCGAGCGCGGCACAAAGACCATTTCTCCGGCTTCATTCGGGGCATAGGTGCCGTCCACGACGACAGCCACGGTCAGACGGCTTAAATCGCCCACGCCGCTGATGATGTTCTGTTCTTCCTTGTTGATTTCGTAGTTGGTCTGCCGCTGCTCCCGGCTGCTGGACTGCGTGCTTACGCTGTCCGCCAGGCCGTCGCCGCGGAAATTCACGTCCGGCACGCCGGACTCCAGATTGGCCTGGCCCTGGGTCTGCTCTTCCATGCGGCTTTCCGAACGGACAACGCTTACGTCCGGATCATAGAGTTCCTTGCGTATGGTCTTCCGACTGAAATCCAGAGTCGCGTTCACCTTGGCGATCACCCTGCCCGGGCCTATTACCGGAGTCAGGAGATCTTCAATGCGCCGCTCCAAATTCTGCTGCATGTTCATGCGCTGCTCGAACTGGGAATTGGTCATGCCGAAGAGGGAACCCTCCTCTTCCGGCTGGTAGAGCACCTTCCCCCCGGTATCGGTAACGGAGACACGCTCTTTGCTCAATCCTTCCACCGCCATGGTCACCAGATTCACAATGGCGGCCACATCCCTGCTTTCCATACGCCTGCCGTCCTTCAGCTTCAGCACCACGGAAGCGGAGGGCTTCTGCTGCTCTTCTATAAAAAGGCTGCGCTGGGGAACAACCAGGTGCACGCGCGCGCTTTCCACCAGAGGGGAATCAGCTATGGTGCGGGCGAGCTCTCCCTGCAGGGCGCGCTGGTAATTGATTTTCTGCACAAAATCCGTCATTCCCACCTTGATCTCGTCGAAAATTTCAAAGCCCACGCCCTGCCCCATAATACTGCCTTCTCCGGCAATGCGGATGCGCAGCTGATGCACCTGGTCTTCCGGAACCAGGATGGCCGTCCCGTTCTCGGCCAGTGAATATTTGACCTTCTGCTCCTCCAGGATTTTGATCACCCTGGCGGCGTCGTCGGAATTCAGATTGGTGTAAAGCGGCAGTTTCCCCGACTGGTTCACGGCAAAGAGCAGGACAAAAAACATGACGACGGATATGCCCGCGAGCCCCGCCACCAGCATGCGCTG
The DNA here is from genome assembly GCA_031275645.1 of Deltaproteobacteria bacterium. Classification (GTDB taxonomy): domain Bacteria; phylum Desulfobacterota; class Desulfovibrionia; order Desulfovibrionales; family Desulfovibrionaceae; genus WRHT01. The sequence goes on along the minus strand of JAISOL010000031.1, from coordinate 3,113 downwards.
GGTAAAATTTATGCGCGACCAGAAAGCTTTGATCCTGGACATCAAGCGCGTTGCTATGTTTGACATGCTTCCTCCGCAAATTGGTGACAACAAAAAGTAAAGTCAGTCCCCGCTCCGGCTAAAACTGCAGACGCGAAAGTTCCTTGTAAGTCTCCAGCACCTTGTTGCGCACCGCCGCGGTGATGTTCATGGCCAGCCCGGCCTTCTGCAGCGAAATCATCAACTCGTGCACATTCTGATTCTCTCCGGAGGCAAAGGACTGAATCATCGCGTCCTTCTGCGTCTGCAGATCGTTCACCTTGGCAAGGGAATCCTGCAGAGTCTCGGAAAAAGACGAAACCGCCGTTTTTTTCGGAATTCCAGACTCTTCCGCCTTGAAACCCCGTTCCGCCCTGGCGAAATTGCGCAAAGCCGCGCTGTAGGCGTTCAATCCGACCTGCTGTATGCTCATTTTACACCTGCCCCGTCTTTCAGCGGCTGATTTCCAGCGCCTTGTTAAACATGGCCTTCAAGGTGTCCACCGTGGTCACATTGGCTTCGTAACCCCGCTGGGCGGTCATCAGGTTGGCCATTTCCTCCACCACATTGATATCCGGATAAGCCACATAGCCATCGGCATTGGCGTCAGGGTGCCCCGGCTCATAAACGAGCTTGAGCGGACGCCTGTCCTGGGCCACATGCATAACCCGCACTCCGCGCAACTCGCGGTCCAGCGCGCTTTCCATCTGCTTGCTGAAGGAATCGTCCACCGGGATTGCTGCCATGACCGTGGTCTTGCGGCGGTACGGGCCTCCTTCCACCGTGCGGGTGGTCTTCACGTTGGCCAGATTCATGGAAGTGATGTTCATATTGGTGCGTTCAGCCGTCAGGGCCGAGGCGCTGATATCCAGAGCGGTCATGAAGTCCATTATTTTGCCCCTTCCGTTATGATATTGCGTATGCCGTCAAAATTGCTCTTTATTACCGTGCTCATGGCATTGTATTGCAGCGAGGTTTTGGCCAGAGAGGTCATTTCCTTGTCCAGATCCACCCTGTCTTCGCCGTGCGCCTGCCGCGGCACTATTTTTTTGTCCCATTCCGGGCCGAAGGCGTTGGGATCAAAAGCCGCCGGAAGATGAGAGGGTTGCGTGCGGGCTAGCCTTCCGCGCGCGTCCGAATCCAGCGCGGCCTGCAGCTCCTTCTCGAACTCCAGTATTCTGGGCCTGTAGTTGGGCGTGCGCACGTTGGCTATGTTGCTCATGACGACATTCTGACGCTTGAGCTGCATATCCATGACCTTGCCCACAAGATTCAGAGTGGGCGTAAATAAACTTTTCATAGCTGAACTCCTTGCCCCGCCCTGTTTTTGCCGCCGGGGAGGCTGGGAAGCGGAAAAATTTGCCGCATATTCCTGCCCTGGACTAAGCAAAGGATGTACCAATCATGTAATACCCCAAAATAAATAATATTTTTGTCTGGATGTCAAAAAAATCACGCTTTTTCCGTCAGTATAACCCCTGCCGCCGGGAAGAACGCCGGAGGCGCGGTTTATACGGCTCCGCCGGACGCCGGAGCGGGCGCGGCGGGGCGGCCCTGCGGGACCGCTTTCAATGCCGGCGCGGACTCTGTAAACTTGGCACGACTGTTGCTTAGTAATTCCGCAACAGGCATTTTTGTCCAACCACGCGGCCGAAAGCGAAATGGATGCGAAGAACAAGCGGCCGCAAGATTCTACGGAGGGGTTTTTCATGAGTAAGCACATTGACTACGAAATCAACCGCGAACTTGGCGAATGCTATCTGTTCATGGGCGAATTGGACAAGGCGGAGACTTATTACAGAAAGGCCGTGGAATGCGGTTGCAAGCATACTGACGCCTTTTTCGGCCTCGCGGCCATCTCCATCAAGAGAGGCAGACTGGACGAAGCCGGAGGACATTATCGGGACGCTCTGGCTCTGGCCCCCGAGGAAGACAAGGCTCTCACCGGCCTGGGGCTGGTGGAAATAGAGCAGGGAGCGGCGGAAGAGGCCTTTGCCCATCTGCACGCGGCCCTGAACCTTAACCCCGGAAACCTGATCGCCATGAACGCGCTGTTGCAGCTCTCCTACAGAATGGAGAGAGTGGATGAAATGTTTCCTCACCTGAAGAGGGCGTTGCAGGAAGAGGATAACAACTCCATCCGCTTCATCCTGGCCGGATGCCTGAGTTATCTCGGCCGCAACGAGGAAGCGCGGGAACATCTGGAAATTTTGCTGGGCCGGGATCCTTCCAACAGCGAAGCCCAGGAACTTTACGCCCATATAGCGGCGTAATATCCTGAATTAACTGCCATTAGTTCAGGGTCATCCCCTCCCCCAAGGCTTCCGGCCCGGAGCCGTGCTCCGGGCCGGGAACCCGCCAGGGCAAGAGCTTTCACGCCTCACGACGCTCCGGCTTTCGCGGCCTTGAGAGGGCCTCCTTCCGGGAGGTGTCCGCGCAGCTTTTCCAGCGCTTCGGCAAAGTCCAGCGGCTTGCCCAGATGATCGTTCATGCCGGCCTCAAGGCATTTTTCTATGTCCTCGCGGAAGACATTGGCCGTCATGGCGATAATGGGTATATCCGCCGCCCTGGGAAGATCAAGAGAGCGGATGCGGCGGGAGGCTTCATAGCCGTCCATTTCCGGCATCTGCACGTCCATCAGGATGGCGTCGTACTCTTCCGGGGCCGCGCGAAACAGCCGCACAGCTTCCGCGCCGTTTTCCGCGCATGTTATCCTGAGCCCGGTGGGTTCGAAGAGGCCGAGCACCACTTCCCGGTTGACCTCCACGTCTTCGGCCAGGAGCACGCTGTAACCCTCCAGGCAGGCTTTCTCGCCGTCCAGCTCTTTTTCAGGGGCGGAGGGGGAACCCCGGCTCAGACACCTGTTGACGCATTCGGCCACGGCTGAAGGAAAAAGAGGTTTGAACAGGAAGTCGTCCCGCCGGCGCTTTTGGCTTCTCCCTCAATAAGGTTCCACTCGGAGGAAGAAAGCATGAGCTGTAGTAGTTCAGACTTGATCTGACAGTCGGCTCCGTTTTGATAGCTCCGATTGCCTGATTAGTTGAGTTGTCCGACCTTTTCCTTCCAGAGCTGTTTTCCATCAAGGAGTGTCTTCA
>JAISOL010000047.1 GCA_031275645.1 Deltaproteobacteria bacterium | reverse complement strand
GGTAGGGCCGATGATTGGGGTGAAGTCGTAACAAGGTAGCCGTAGGGGAACCTGCGGCTGGATCACCTCCTTTAAAGGATTACACAACCCGACTCGCTGTTCAATTGTCCGGGAACCGGCGGACCCGCTTTTTCGACGCGACTGCCCGCCCGGATTTTGCGCGAAGCTCAAAATCCGGGCTAATTCTCCCTGCTCCGGAAGGGTGGCCGAGCGGTTTAAGGCGGCGGTCTTGAAAACCGCTGTGGGCGACGCCCACCGGGGGTTCGAATCCCTCCCCTTCCGCCGGAACCAATTCCGTCAGTTTATGAAAGCTGAAGAGTCTGCGAACGTCATCCCGACAGGCACGGCGAATATTCTGTCGCCCATGGGAATGACGCCGCTTCCGGCATAGACAAGCACGCCGTTCACGATCTGCCGTTTCCACGCCGTCAGCCCATCGAGCCACATTTTTATCCGCCCGGCCAAGGCGAATTTTCCGCAACTCGGAAATGACATTGGTATCCAGGAGAAACATCACGACAAGTCCGCCGGCTTTGCAAGCTCACGCGAAAGCGGCGGAATCTCAAAATCGGCGGCAGCGCCGCCCGGCATTGCCAACAAATCAGCAATATTCTCCCGGTTTCCTATCAAACGTTTATAGTATTCAATGCTCATGACGGGTTGTCAAATTCGCCATCGATTACTTTTTGCATATATACCTTTGCATTTTCTATAAAGTCATCAAAAGGGGCAATATCGCAAAACACTTCGTGTTCACAATCGTAATAGGCTATGAATTTTGTTTTTGGATTCCAGACAATATAAAGGTCAGAATAATTATCAACTTCTCTTGAAAGACGTAGTACCTTTTTTCGCCCGACTTTCATCGGAATCGTATCCGTAATCGTAAAGAAATCAAGAAATGCACATCCGCAGGCAGAACGTCCGCCAAAATCTAATCTCAATTTATCGCTTTGCAAAAAATCAAGAAGAGATTTGGTTAACTTGTAGCTTTTTAGTTCATCCAATTTGTTTTGCAAACTGTGAAATTCCACAGGATCGAGACATTTGAAATACGCCGCCATTTCTGAATCGCCACGTTCAAGCGCAATGCTGTATGGACGCATACCATACTTTTCAGCCAGTTTAACATCCGCGCCATGCTCAACAAGATAACTGATAAAAAAGTCGAGAACATCATAATTGGGAATATTACCGAGACAATCTGAGGAATAGTTTCAAAATTGCCTATGTCTTTTAGCTTTATCATAATGTTAGCGTACAGGAGGCACTTGTGTTCTCTGGCGGACGATTTTTCGGGTTATTTAAATTTTTCCGTGCGTATTCTCTGGCGGTCTTCCTTAAAGACAAAGCGGACGATTTGTTCGCGGTCGCTCTCCCGCAAGCGGGTGAACTTGAGGGCAAAGGTGGAGCCAACGCCGGGCAGGGGTTTGCCCGGACGCAGCACTTGCGCCACGCCGGAAACCAGCACGGAAGGCAGCTCTCCCAGAAAAAGAACAACCTCTACAAAATCTCCGGGTTGCAGCTCGTTGGACTGCACCAGCATTCCCGAGGCGCTGAGATCCAGGACCACGAACTGCTTGGGAAAATATCCGATCAGGGAATCCTTGTTCAGGTGGGCTATAAGCCGGTCCAGCTTGTTGTCCAGGTTGATCATGAAGGCCACGACGGCCTCCGGCAGGCCGGCGCTTTCGGCCAGGCGCTCGCGAAAGCTTTTATCCTCGGCGACAAAGCCGCTGGGGCAGAGCTGCGGCTCCTCCGGATGGCTCATGATCCGGTAGATGGCGCGCGTAAAAACCTGGGTGCGCGAGTAATTGCGGCTCTCGTTGCCGGGATCTTCCGAATTTTTGTTGTCTCTCATGGAGAAGTCACTTCATGTTTTCAAGAAACTGCTTGGCCCGCGTAGCCTCAGTACTCTTGGGATATTTGCGGATAAGCTCGTTCAGGCGCACCTGGGCCGCGTCTTTCTGCCCGCGCCTGTACATGGCCACTCCCTGTTTGAACATGCAGGATTGCAGCTTGTTGCTGCCCGGATATTTTTCGATTACCTGCTGGTAGGCCAGAATGGCGTTGCTGTAATTTTTCAGTTGGTAATAGGATTCGCCCTGCCAGAAGTGAGCATTGGAAATGAGACTGTGCCTGGGGTAAGTATTGATGAAATCCGTAAAAATACGCACCGCGTCATCGTAGCGGCGATCGCTGAAGGCCTTGGTGCCTGAGTCGTAAAGGGTTTTAGCCAGATTCGTGTTTCCGGCCTGGGGCCTGGCAACGGCCGCTATGCCGGCCGGAGGGGCTGCGCCGCCGCCCGCGGTTCCCGCCGCCCGGGCCGCCGCCACGGCGGCGGCAGCCGGATCGGCAGGCCCGGCCGTATCGGCCGGAGCCTGGTCGGCAGCGGCAGCGGCCTCGGCCGGAGCCGCCGTCTCGGGCGGGGCTTCAAGCATGGGCAGCTCCACGGCCAGCACGGAGGAAAGGTGGCGGACGGACGCCTCCAGCCTGCCGGTTTGCTCCCGCAGTTGTTTTAATTCCGCGTTATCCGCGCCCCTGCTGCTCAAATCTTCCACCTGCCCCCGCAGCTGGTTGAACTCCTGGCTCAAAGCCTGAAATTGCGCCCAGATTTCAGCCTGCCCCGGCACCATCCCGCCCGAAGCCAGGCCAATCTGCGAGTTGAGATGCTCGACTTGCTTTTCGTTGTTTTCAAGGCGGGCGTTCACAGTCTGCAAGTCGGCCCTGCTGGCGTAGGCGCAGGCGCCCAAAAACAGGAGCAGACAGCCCGAAAGAACAAAATTCCGTATTTTCATCCGGATTTCCCTATGATTTCCGGCGGAAGCGCGCTTCCGCCAATTAGAGCGTTTCACGCTTGAAACGCTCCGCGGGGATTCGCCCGCTCTCTAGAGCATTTCCACTTTGATGTTGCACATCCATGTTCTTTCAGCTCCACGCCCGCGCTCACCGGCGCAAATGAATTGCGCCTGCGCCTTCGCGGCGGGCGTCCGCTCGCGCGGCCGCCTGAGCAATTTCATTCTGTAATTGCTCTAAGGCTGCCGGCTTGTCCGGCGGAGAGCCCTGCCCCTCCCGGCAAACAGGTAAGCCAGCCCGCCCAGCACCGGCAGAAAAACGCAGACGCACAGCCAGAGCATGCGGACGGCGGGATCCGCGAAATTATGCCGGTAAGCGTGCCAGATCCCCCAGAGGTTGGGCAACATGGGCAGAAACAGCAAAAGGAGCTTGAATCCCAAAGGACCGGGCAAAGCGGCCAGCATGGCTTCCATACGGATACATATACCCGCTGTCCGGTTTCAAGACAAGAGCGAGGCCCGGATCAGGAGGCATTTTTGTCTTTCCGGGGAGAGGGGGGAAGGTATTTCCGCAACATGAGTATAACGCCGTTATAGTCCAGGGGCTTGCCCAGGTGATCGTTCATACCGGCCTGCAGGCAGTGCTCGATGTCTTCGCGGAAGGCATTGGCCGTCATGGCCACTATGGGCACCTCCAGCGCCAGCGGCGTTCCAAGCGCGCGTATGCGGCGCGTGGCCTCATAGCCGTCCATTTCAGGCATCTGCACGTCCATGAGGATCATGTCGTAGCGCCCGGGCGCCTCCTTGAACATGCGCAGGGCCTCCGCCCCGTTTTCCGCGCAGTCTATTTCCAGCAGCGTGGGATCAAGCAGGGAGAGGACGATCTCCCGGTTGATTTCTATATCCTCGACCAGAAGCACGCGATAGCCCTCAAACTGCCCCTCCTCGCCCCCCTGCGCGTTATCCTCCTCTTCAAATTTGTCGCCGGCGCGCAGGAGGCACTCGTTGATGCATTCGAAGATGGAGGCCCGGAAAAGAGGCTTGGGCAGAAACTTGTCCACGGATTTTTTGGCCTCGTCTCCTATCTGATTCCAGTCGGAGGCGGAAATCATGACGACGACGGATTGTTCCGCCTTGTCCCGCCTGATTCTGGCGGCAAGATCCGCCCCGTTCATGCCGGGCATTTGCCAGTCCACAAAATAAATGTCGTAAAACCCGCCTTCCTCCATGAGCCGCAGAGCCTCCGGGGCTGAGGAGGCCGTATCGCAGGCCACGCCGGATTGCCGCGTCAGCTCGGTAAAATATTCCCTGATGTCCGGGTCGTCGTCCACCGCCAAAATGCGGATGTTGCGCCGGCTCAGGTCGGAGCGGAGGGAGAGCGGCCCGGCATCCTTTCCGGGCTCGGCCCGTATGCTGAAGGAGAAGGTGGAGCCCTTGCCCGGCTCGGATTCCACCCATATTCTGCCGCCCATCATCTCGACAATGCGCCTGGATATGGCCAGGCCAAGGCCCGTGCCGCCGAATTTGCGCGCCGTGCCGCTTTCCGCCTGCTCAAAGGAGGAAAACAGCCGGGGCAGCACGTCTTTATTGATGCCTATCCCGGTATCCGCAACGCTGATCCGGATGGCGCCGGCGCCGTCTTCCGTCTTTTCCAGCACGGCCTCAAGGCGTATGCTTCCATGTTCCGGAGTGAACTTCACGGCGTTGCCCAGCAGATTGGTGAGCACCTGCGCCAGGCGCTGGTCGTCCCCGTAGAGCACGGCGGGAATGTTTTCGTCAATATTGACCGTGAAATCCAGATTTTTTTCGGCCAGGCGGAAGTTGACGACATTGGTCACTTTCTGCAGCATCTTTTCAAAGTTGAAATTCGTAAAGGAAAGATCGAGTTTGTTCGCCTCTATCTTCGACATGTCCAGAATATCGTTTATGATGCCGAGCAGGTGCATGGAGGCGTCTTCTATCTTGTCCAGGCAGTAGTTTTTCCTGTCCAGGCTGGCGGACGACTTGGCCAGGGTGGTCATGCCGATGACGGCGTTCATGGGAGTGCGGATTTCGTGGCTCATATTGGCAAGGAAATCGCTTTTCGCCCTGCTGGCGCGCACGGCGTCCTCTTTGGCGGCCGAAAGCTCGCTGACGTCGTTCATCACCACCACGACTCCGCGGCAGACATTGCCGCTTTCTTCGGCGGGCGTGATCATGATCTGGAACACGGTCTCCGCGCCGCTCCGCAGAAACACCTTTTCCTCAAAATTCTCCGGCTGCCTGCGCCGCGTGATCCGGAGGCAGCGGGCGCTCATGCCGGCAATCCAGTCATCCGGCATGACCGCCGCGAAAAGCTCGGCAAAGGGGAGCCCCACCATTTCGCGCGGGTCAAGTTTATCCAGAAAGTCCACCGTCTTGTCGCTGCCGAGCACAAAACGCAGCTCCAGATCCAGCAGAAAAGTTATACCGGGAGTGTTTTTCAGGAGCAGGCGATTGTAGAAATTGGACAGCTCCTTGGCCGCCTCGTTGGCGTCGCGCAGGCGTTCGGTCTGCTCATGCATGATGGAAAGGGCCTGATAGTCTTTTTCAAGCTTTTTATAAGCTCTTTCCAGGCGGAGACAGCGTTTTTTCCAGTCTTCTTCCATTTCTGCTTCAGGCGGCATGTATTGACCCCATATCTTCGCGCCCGGCCCGCTACAGCATGCAGAAGGCAATGGAACAGTTGTGAAACCTGTTGGATATCTTTCCGCCCTTCCAGAAGGTGGGGCATATCTCGCCCAGGCAATACGCGCCGGAAAGCGACAGCTCGGGGGGCAGCATCTCTTTGAGCACGCGCCCTTCCGCTCCCGCGTCGGAGCCCAGAATGACCGCGCGGCCGCAGCAGGATATGCACAATACGGTCGAATACGCGTAATCCGGCCGCTCTTTCGCTTCCTCCAGCAGGGAGCTCATGGATTCCCGGCAGGCCGTCAGAATGTCGTTCTTGTTTATGAGGCAGATATTGGCAAGGGTACCCTCGGGCACGTCGCCGAAAAAGGAACCCGAGCCGTCGGCGTGGTTGAGGCCGGCTATGTGGCGCATGAGCGGCACTTCCTCGCTCTTTTCCCGCGTGAGCATCATGGGGTAGGAAGTAAAGGCGAGCAGGGGATCGCTGACATCCGTTTTCAGGCCGAAGCCCTCAAGGTAGCTGATAAAGGTTTCGTCGCCCACGCTATGGACAATATTGCCCTCGGCCCGCGTGACGCGGCGTATCCGTTCGGCGAAACGGGAGGTGACGTGGCGCAGGGCAAAGGCCGGCCTGACGTTTCCCCATATGCCGATGAAGGCCGCGGCGTCTTTATATTCCCTGCCTGAAAGAAAAACCCGCGCCCGCTGGTAGTCGTAATCGTCCGAGGCCGCGCCTCCCAGAATGGGCGTGGCCGGCAGAGCCCGCGCCAGAATGTCCGGGTATATGTCTCCGGAAAAGGGCATGCCGCTGGGACAGAAGGCCAGCAGCAGCCCCGGAGCGGCCGAGCCCGCCAGCGGGGAGGAGCCCGCGCAGGCCTGGGCGATTTTCCGCTCGGGATCGCCTTGCAGAAGGGAGTCCGAAACAGTCGCGCGGAAGAGGCAGTCGTCGGCGGTGAATACGGTCAGCACGATCGCCGCCGTCTGGTGCCCGCCTTCATTCAGGCAGGCCAGGGTCGTCATGCCGGCGACTTCAATGCCCAGAGAGTCCTTCAGTTCCCGCGTGAGCGCGGCCCCGTCCGTATCCGCGTCACAGAAGAGCATGCCCACGGAGTTTTTCCGGAAAGCGAGCCGCTCTCTGACGGAGGCGGCGAGTTCTCTGGCGGCTTCGGCGGTATCGTCCAATTCATAGGAGGAGGCAACGACGCTTTTCATCACGGATTCTCCCTGTTTGCGGCGCGCGGCGGGGCCCGGCTTGAACGGCCCGCCGGAACTGTTTCAGAATGAGATTGTTCTGCGTATTTTTAGTTACCCGCATACGCCTCCGCCCGCAAGCGAAATTAAGCGGGTTTTCCGGAAGCGCCGGCTCAGGCTTCAGCTTTGCCGGAAAAGCCGGACAGGGCAAAAATGACGACTCCGTAACAAAGAGCCATGTCCGCCACATTAAAAGCGGGCCAGTGGAAATTTCCAAGATAAAAGTCAAGGAAATCGGTCACATATCTGAAGCGCAGGCGGTCGATGAAGTTTCCCAGGGCTCCGCCCAGAATGGCCCCGAAGGCGCTCAGGGAGAGCAGGCCGGGGCGGCGCGTTTTCCGGATCAGAAAGAGGATGAGGATCACGGCAAGCAGGGTAAAGCCGGTGAAGAGCCAGAACTGCCAGCTTATGTCCCCCCGGTTCAGGAAACCGAAGGCCGCTCCCCGGTTGCGCACGTGCACCAGATTGAAAAAGCCGTCCAGCACGGGCAGGCTCCGGTTCAGGGGTATGCCCGCCTCCACGGCGGCTTTGCTGAGCTGATCCAGAAGCAGCACCAGGGCCGCCAGAGCCGCCGGCACTCCGTATTTTTTCAGCATCGGGCGCCCTGTCCCCCGAGTACGGCCGCGCAACGGGGGCAGAGGTCGGGGTGACGGGGATCCTTGCCCGGTTCTTCGCTGTAAACCCAGCAGCGCCCGCATTTTTCGCCCCTGGCCCTGCTTACGCCGATTTTAAGATCCGGCTGCTCTTCCGGAGAAAAAACCCCCTCTCCGGCTTCCGGAAGAGGCTTTATCTCCAGTTGCGAAACAATGAAGGCGGCCCTGAGATCCGTGCCCAGGCCGCGGAGCTGTCCCGCAAGCTCCTCCCCGGCGTAAAGGGTCACGGACGTATCCAGGGCATGCCCCACCCTTCCGTCCCGGCGCAGGGGCTCAATGGCCCGGGTGACCGCGCCGCGCGTCCGCAGAAGGTTTTCCCAGGCCTCACGCCCGGCTTGCGGCAGAGAGAGGCCCGAAAGATCGGGTTCGGGCAGGGCGAAGACCGTGCGGCAACCGGGACGCAGTTTCTCGGGCAGGCTCTGGAAGGCTTCCTCGGCGGTAAAAGACAGAACAGGGGCCATGTCCAGGAGGAGCATCCTCAGGATCAGGTCAAGGGCGGTCTGGGCCGAACGCCGTTCCCGGCCGGCCGGAGCGTAGGAATAGAGACGATCTTTCAGAACGTCCAGATAAAAGGCCGAGAGATCCGTTACGCAGAAATTGTGCAGACTGTGAAAAACCTTGTGGAATTCAAAGCCCAGGTAATCTTTCCTGGCCTGCAGATGCACGCGCCGGGCCGTATCCAGAGCGAAACGGTCCAGAGGGTCCAGTTCCGCCGGCGGCAGGGCGGCGGCGGGGGAAAAGTCATGGAGATTCCCCAGAAGGTAGCGGCAGGTATTGCGGATGCGGCGGTAGGCGTCGATGAGCCGGCTCACGATTTCGTCCGAATAGCGTATGTCCTCGCGGTAATCCACGGAGGCCACCCAGAGACGGAGCACCTCCGCGCCGTGCCTGGCGATCACTTCCTGGGGAGAGACCACGTTGCCGCCGGATTTGGACATTTTTCTGCCTTCTCCGTCCACCACGTAGCCGTGGGTCAGCACCGCCCTGTAGGGCGGACAAAGACGGCGGCTCATGGAGGCCAGCAGGGAACTGTGAAACCAGCCCCGGTGCTGGTCCGAGCCTTCCAGATACAGATCCGCCGGGAAAACGCATTCCGGCCGTTTTTCCAGCACCGCGGCCCAACTGGTTCCGGAATCGAACCAGACGTCCAGAATGTCGCTTTCCTTTTTCCAGCGGCTATGTCCGCAATGCGGACAGGTCAGGCCGGGGGGGACGAGATCCCGCGCTTCCGTCTCAAACCAGTAATCACAGCCCGTGGGATGGGTGGCGAAGCGGCCGGCTACTTCCCGCATCCAGGCCGGCTCCTGCCAGGCTTCCCCGCAATTCTCGCAGAGCAGGGCCAGAATGGGCACTCCCCAGGTGCGCTGGCGCGAGATGCACCAATCCGGGCGGTTCTCGATCATGTTGTAGATGCGTTCCTCCCCCCAGGCCGGGATCCAGCGCACATCCCGGCGTATGGCCTCCAGGGTCCTCCGGCGCAGATCTCCGGCTTCCATCATGATGAACCACTGGGTGGTGGCGCGAAAAAATACCGGCTTCTTGCAGCGCCAGCAGTGGGGATAGGAGTGCCTGAGCCGGGAGCTGGCCAGGAGCAGCCCCTTTTCCCGCAGTTTTTCCTCTACCCCGGGGTTGGCTTCAAAGACGTTCAGGCCGCCGAAGAAAGGAACGGAGTCGTGAAAACGGCCGGCGTCGTCCAGCGGCGAAAGAATATCCAGGCCGTAGCGCACGCCCGCCTCATAGTCTTCGCGCCCGTGGCCGGGGGCGGTATGCACCGCGCCGGTTCCGCTCTCCAGAGTTACATGCCCGCCCAGAATAAGCGGAGAATCGCGGTCGTAAAAAGGATGGCGCGCCCGCAGGCCTTCCAGGGCCGCGCCCTTGAAGACGGCAAGCTCCTCTGTCTTTTTCCAGCCGAAAAGCCCGGCGTTGGGCTCCAGAAGTTCCCTGGCCAGGATATACTGCCCCCCTGCCCCGGAGTCCGTTTCCGCCCTGACCAGAACATAGTCAAAGTCAGGGTGCAGGGCTATGGCCAGATTGTCCGGAATGGTCCAAGGCGTGGTGGTCCAGATGATCACCTGAGCCTTCAGGGGATCCGCTCCGGGAATCACTTCCGCCAGCCTGGGGTCAGGCAGGGGAAAGCCCACATAAATGGAGGGAGATTCAAGATCGTAATATTCCACTTCGGCCTCGGCCAGGGCCGTGTGGCAGGAAGCGCACCAGTGGATGGGCTTCTTGCTGCGCTGCACCGCCCCCCGCTCCACAAAGCCGGCCAGTTCCAGAGCGGTGGTCGCTTCATACTCCGGGTGCATGGAAAGATAGGGATTGTCCCAGTCGCCGAAGACGCCCAGCCGCCTGAATTCCTCGCGCTGCACCTTAATCCACTTATGGGCGTAATCCCGGCAGATTCTGCGCACCACGTTGGGGGGCAGATCTTTTTTTCTTTCCGCCAGCTCCTGCTCCACCTTGTGCTCGATGGGCAGGCCGTGGCAGTCCCATCCCGGCACATAACGGGCGGTCTCCCCCGCCAGGTTGCGCGACTTTATTATAATATCCTTGAGGATCTTGTTCAGGGCCGTGCCCAGATGAATGTTCCCGTTGGCGTAAGGAGGCCCGTCATGGAGCACATAAGCGCCTTTGCCGCCGGCGGCGGCCAGCATGGCCGCATAGGCGTCGTTTTCCTCCCAGAATTTCAGAAGCGCGGGTTCGCGCTGGGTCAGGTTGGCGCGCATGGGAAAGTCGGTCCGGGGCAGGTTGAGAGTATGCTTGTAGTCGCTCATGGAATTTTTCCTTGCTCTATTCTTGGGACAAGAAAGGCGCCAAGTCAAGAAAAAGCGCCGGGCGCGCCGCGCCGTATGTCTTCCGGCGAAAGCTCGCGCTGGTTGGAGCTGCCCCTGAAACGCAGGTTCAAATCGCGCAGCTCCTCAATATACGGCCCGTCAATGAGGGTGTCCGCCAGAGAAAGCAGGACGCCGACATCCGGATTGCCCGCGGCCAGCGACCAGAGATTTTCCAGGGTATACCCGGAATAAACGATCACCGTCTTTCCCTCCTCTCTGACTCTGGAGGCCAGAAAACACAGGGGCCCGGGCTGGAGGAAGGGTTCTCCTCCGGAGAAAGTCATTCCGGCCAGAAGGGGATTGGCGCGGAATTGCTCCAGCATGGTCCGCGCGTCCAGAAGGCTTCCGCCTCCGGGATCGTGAGTTTCCGGGTTATGGCAGCCTTTGCAGCGGTGCGGACAGCCCTGGGTGAAGACGACATAACGCAGGCCGGGCCCGTCAACGACGGACTCCGGCACTATGCCGCTCACCCGGAGTAAGGGCGCTCTCATACACCGTGCTTCACGCGATCTCTTTCTTCCGCCCGCTTGGCGTTGTTGAAGCGTTCCAGGGTTCCCACCAGATAGCCGGTAATGCGGCGCGTTCTCTCGAACTTTGTTCCCTCTCCTATAAGCCGGGGAGAGAGCCGGGTTTTCAAAGAATTTTTTTCCGTATCAAGCAACATAAAAAGAGTCTCCTTAATCTTTTTTTATTATTTCCAGGGCGGGACATCGGCGTATTTCCCGCGCAGGGTTTTCAGGGTTTCCGGGCTCACGCCCTCGCCCTCCCTCCGGCCGCAACGCGGACAGACCTCGTTGATCACCCCCACATAGCCGCAGACCGGATCGCGATCCAGGGGATGGTTCACCGAGCCGTAACCCACGCCCTGCTCATACATGCAGCGTATGACGGCTTCAAAGGCTTCCAGGTTTTTGCTGGGGTCTCCGTCCAGCTCCACATAGGTGATGTGCCCGGCATTGGTCAGGGCGTGGTAAGGGGCCTCCAGCTTGATTTTCCGGAAGGCGTTGATGGGAAAGTAGACCGGCACATGGAAGGAGTTGGTGTAATAGGGGCGGTCGGTCACGCCCGGGACAAGACCGTATTTTTTGCGGTCAAGGGCCGCGAAACGGCCGCTCAGCCCTTCCGCCGGGGTGGCGATCAGGGAAAAGTTCAGACCGGTCTTCCGCGCTTCCGCATCGGCGCGCTCACGCATGCGCCCGACTATTTCCAGGCCCAGCTCCTGCGCCGCCGCGCTTTCGCCGTGATGCGCGCCCACGAGGGCCTTGAGGGTCTCCGCCAGTCCGATGAAGCCCAGGGTAAGGGTGCCGTGCTTGAGCACCTCCTCTATGGCGTCGTCCCAGCCCAGGGAATCGGAGTCCAGCCATATGCCCTCGCCCATCAGGAAGGGATAATTGCGCACTTTCTTTGAACTCTGAATTTTGAAGCGGTGGAGGAGCTGGCGGAAGACCAGATCCACGCGCTCGTCCAGCAGGGCGTGAAACTTCCGAATATCTCCGCCGGCTTCAAGGCCCAGACGGGGGAGGTTGACGGAGGTAAAGCTCAGATTGCCCCGGCCGCAGGTGATCTCCCTGCTCCTGTCGTGGACGTTGCCTATGACCCGGGTGCGGCAGCCCATGTAGGCGACCTCGGTATTATAATCTCCGGGGCGGTAGTATTGGAGGTTGAAAGGCGCGTCCAGAAAGCTGAAGTTGGGGAAAAGGCGCCTGGCGGAAGTTTCCATGGCCAGTTTGAAGAGATCGTGGTTGGGGTCTCCGGGATTGAAACTCACTCCGGCTTTCACCTTGAAGATCTGCACCGGGAAGATGGAGGTTTCCCCCCGGCCCAGGCCGGCCTGGGTGGCCAGGAGAAGGTTCTTCACGACCATGCGGCCTTCGGGAGAGGTGTCCGTGCCGTAATTGACGGAACTGAAAGGCACCTGGGCGCCGGCCCTGGAGTTCATGGTGTTGAGGTTGTGGATGAAGGCTTCCATGGCCTGGTAGGTGCGCCGGTCGGTGCGCCGGAGGGCCTGATCCCGGGCGTGGGCGTGGGCCTTGCGCGCCAGGGGCAGAAGATCGGGATCCAGGGCGCACTCCGGCCCGGCCGCGTACTCCGCCCGCGCTCCCATGTCCATCTCCGGCCCGACCGCGGAATATATCTTACGCTCCAGAGCCAGGGCCTCTCCCGGAGAACATTCCGTTTTCACCTGTATGTAGTCGGCAAAGGCGCTGTGGTATTCCTTGACAAAGGTTTTTCTCACCCCCGGGGCCAGGGCGAAATCGAAATTGGGCACGCTCTGCCCGCCGTGCATCTCGTTCTGATTGGCCTGGATGGCGATACAGGCCAGGGCGGAATAACTCTCTATGGCGTTGGGCTCGCGCAGATAGCCGTGTCCGGTGAAAAATCCGTTTTTGAAAAGGCGGATCAGATCAATCTGGCAACAGGTTTCCGTGAGCATATAAAAGTCTTTGTCGTGGATGTGGATGTCCCCGTTGCTGTGCGCGGCGGATATATCCTTGGGCAGTATGTGGTTGTCTATAAAAAACTTCGACCCCTCGGAGCCGTATTTCAGCATGGTTCCCATGGCCGTATCGCCGTCGATATTGGCGTTTTCCCGCTTGATGTCCTCCTCCTGCGCCGGCGACCATGTGAGCTTTTTATAGATATCCATCAGATAGGTTTCGGCCTCGCGGATTTTCGCGTGCTCGGCCCGGTATAAAATATAGGCCTTGGCGGTTTGGGCGTATCCGTACTTAATGAGAACGTCCTCCACCACATCCTGGATTTCCTCCACATGCCTGAGGTTTTCCGCTTCCAGGCGCTTGCAGACTTTTTCAGTCACAAAGAGCAGATCCGTGGGGGACATCTCCTCGGCGTTCACGGCCTTGTTGGCCCGGTTCACGGCGTTGAGAATTTTGGCGGAATCAAAGGGAACAGAGGTTCCATTCCGTTTAATTATGGCAGAAAGCATGGATGAACTCCGGAACGACTTGAATTCATACCGGCAAGTTCAGCGAGGGAGCCGGCTGGAAAAATTTTCAGGCAGAGAAATTTCCGCAAGTCAGAGCGCCAGTCAGAACATTTTACGCTTGAGCCTGTTTTCCGATTTCTAGATAATTTCACGAAAAAAAGACCGAGTCAAGCTCCGGAAAATGTTCAGGGACAAGCCTGAAAAGGATTCCAGAAAAATTATGCAAGCCGGGCAAGGAGATAGGGAACGAAAATTTTATTGAATTTACAGGGGAGGGGAGAAGTGTTAGCGTGGGTTAAAAGGATAAAATTATGCGTCTGGCGGATCGTGTCGTGGGCCTGAAGGCTTCGGCCACTTTGGCGGTAAATGCTCTGGCCAAGGATCTGGCGCGTTCCGGGCGCGACATCATAAGCCTTTCCGTGGGGGAAACGGATTTTGACACGCCCCGGCCGATCCGGGAGGCCGCGGTCCTTTCCATCGAAGAGGGCTTCACCAGGTACACGGCGGAAGCGGGGATGCCGGAGCTGCGCCAGGCGGCGGCGGATTATTTCAACCGTTTTTACGGAGCCGGGGCCGGGGCGGAGCATATACTCATCGGCAACGGCGCCAAGCAGTGTCTGTTCAATATAATGCTGGCCGTGCTCAATCCCGGGGACGAGGCCCTGATTCCGGCGCCTTACTGGGTGAGCTATCCCGCCATGGTGGAGATCGCCGGAGGGAAGCCGGTGGAGGTGCATACCGGGGCGGAGAGGGACTTCAAGGTCGGGGTTGAGGATCTGGAGCGCTGCTACGGCCCGAAGACCCGGATCTGCATCATGAATTCTCCTTCCAACCCCACCGGGGCGGTCTACAGGGCGGAAGAGCTGGACGCCATAGCGGCCTGGGCCGTGGAACGGAATATTCTGCTGCTTTCCGACGAGATCTATGACCGGCTGGTCTACAGCCCGGCCCGGCATTACAGCTTGTGCGGCTGGTGGAGAAAGCGCCCGGAAAATTTCGCCGTGGTGAACGGCGTATCCAAAAGCTTTGCCATGACCGGCTGGAGGCTGGGCTATATGCTGGCGCACGAGGATTTGATCAAGGCCGCGACCAAGCTGCAGGGGCAGAGCACTTCCAATGCCTGTTCCATCAGCCAGAAAGCCGCTCTGGCCGCCCTTACCCTGGGGAACCCCGAAGAAGAGACGATGCGGCGGTCTATGGAGCGCCGCCTCGGCCTGGTGCTGGAGGCCGTTTCCCGCTGGCCGGGGGTGTTGTGTCCCCGCCCGCGGGGGGCTTTTTACGCTTTCCCGGATTTTCACCGTCTGTACAGGGGCGAAATTTCCGATTCCGCCTCCTTCTGCTCTTTTTTGCTGGAAAAGGCCGGAGTGGCGCTGGTGCCGGGGGCCGCCTTCGGGGACGACCGCTGCGCGCGCATCTCTTACGCTGTGGAGGATAAAATCCTGAGCCGGGCTCTGGATAAAATACATGACGCATTGCATCAGGCCTAAGGAGTGAGACATGAGCGCCAACCGTTTGCATTGGGGGCAGTCGCTGCGAGGAAGGCTGGGCCGGGCCGGGGATATCTTCTCCGGGGCCGCGGATCTGGCCGCGGAGCATCTGCCTTTTTTCAGGGAGGAACTTGCCGCCGGGCGTCTGCCTTTTATCAGCCTGCCCTACCGGGAGAGCCTGGAAAAGGAGCTGCCCGAGGTCATGGCGCGTTTCGGAGGAGGCTTCAGGCATATGCTGCTTCTGGGCATAGGGGGATCGGCTCTGGGGGCGCGCGCTTTGCAGAAGGCTTTCAGGCCGCGGCAGGATTGGCCAGGATATGACGGCCCCTGGCTGTGGATTGCCGACAACGTGGACGCGCCGGCCCTGTCCTGCTGGCTGGACAGGCTCCCTCCGGAGGAAACTCTGGTGGTGGCGGTTTCCAAGTCCGGAGGAACCATCGAGACCATGGCCCAGTACTTCATAGTGCGGGACTGGCTGCGGCAAAAACTGGGCCGCGCCTGGAGCGGGCATGTGCTGGTCGTTACCGATTCCAGGCAGGGAGCCCTGCGGCGTGAGGCGGATGAAAACGCCCTGCCTTCCCTGCCGGTGCCGGATTATCTGGGCGGGCGTTTTTCCGTCCTTTCCGCCGTGGGCATGGTGCCGGCCTTTTTTTGCGGCCTGGACTGGAAGGCCGTGCTGGCCGGAGCGGCCTCGGTGCTTGAGCCGGTGGCCTCGAAACCGGAAAGCCTGGGCGCGCACCCGGCCTGGCGGCTGGCCGTCTGGGCCGAAGCCCTGCTGAACAACGGATACAGCCAGCTTATCTTCTTTACCTATATCCCGTCCTGGGCCTGCTTCGGAGCCTGGTTCGCCCAGCTCTGGGGGGAGAGCCTGGGCAAGTCCGGGAAGGGTTCCATGCCTCTGCCGGCCACCGGGGTTACGGATCAGCATTCTCTTTTGCAGATGTTTCTGGACGGGCCCAAAGACAAGGCCTGCCTTTTTCTGCAGGAGCGGAATCCGGAGCGCGGCCCGCGCTTCAGCGGGCAGATCCCGGACCAATGGTCCTATTTGCGGGGCCGCCATTTCGGGGATCTGCTGGCGGCGGAAAGCGTGGGCACTCTGGGAGCTTTTTCCGCCAGCGACATCCCCCTGCTGAAACTGGACATGGCCGCCCCGGACGAGCGCAACGCCGGCCGCCTCATAGCTCTGCTGGAACTGGCCACGCTTTTTACAGGCCGGCTTCTGGGGATCAACCCTCTGGATCAGCCGGCGGTGGAATACGGGAAACGCCTGGCCAACGCCCGCCTGGGGGCGGCCGGGTATGCGCGGGAGGAAGAGGATTTGCGGGCCTATTTCGCGGCCCCGGATGAATATATGGAGTTTTAGCCCGAATGTCGCCTGAAAATGAGGGCGCCAGCGCTTTCTCCAGGTATCTGCTGTGGACTTTTCTGCTGCTGGTGCTCGGTCTGGCGCTTTTTCTTTCCATAGTCATCGGCAAGCGCGTCCGCGAGGTGATGCTGGAAAAACACTACGCCTTTGCCTCCCTTTTGAGCGACAACCTGAACCACCAGATTTACCGGCGCTATACCCTGCCCATGCTTCTCTTCTACGGGCGCATAGACCTGAGCATCCCGGCCCAGTATGAAAGGCTGGATCAGCTCATAGGCCAGGCCATTCACGGCCTGAACGTGCAGGAGCTGAATATTTTCGATCATGGCCTGACCGTCACCTACTCCACCGACCGCCTGCTCCTGGGGCGCAAGGACAAGGCCTCTTCGGCGGCGGAACAGGCCATGAACGCCCAGGATCCCATCTTCAGGATAGAGATGGGCCTGCCTTTCTGGCGGGCATTTTTTCAGTTGAGCCCGGAGAAAAACAGCTTCGTGCTCTGCACCACCTCCCCCCTGCGCGCGGAAAACCGCCTGAGCGCCCCGGAGGGCAGGGGGCCGCTGCTGGGAGTTCTGGAATTCCGCCAGGATATCACCAAGGATATGCTGGAAGTTCTGCATTTTCAATGGAGCATTATCGGATTGACCCTGCTTTCCTGCACGCTGATTTTTTCCCTGCTGGTCGCGCTGTTGCGGCGGGTGGAGCGGGCTCTGGCCGCCAGAGTGGAGGAAAAGGACCGCCTGCGGGCCGAGCTGCATCAGCATGAAAGGCTGGCCGGCATGGGCAGGGTCATTGCCGGTATTGCCCACGAAATACGCAATCCCCTGGGAATCATACGCTCCAGCGCGGATCTCCTCCTCCGCCGGATGAAAAACCTGGATGAAGGGAGCCGGGGCATATTGCGCGCCATCAACGACGAAACCCTGCGGCTTTCCGCCACTGTCAGCGATTTTCTGGATTATGCCCGCCCGCGCGCTCCGAACCGGGAGCCGGTGGATTTGGGGCTGGCGCTGGAACAGGCCGCGGCCTTTTTCAAGCCCGAGCTGGATCGCCGCAACATAAGCCTGCGCTGGGAGAGTCCGGAGAACAATCTTTTTATGGTCTACGGAGACAAAGAGCTGCTTTACCGGGCGCTTTACAATGTTTTAAGCAATGCCGCCCAGGCTCTGGGCGCCGGCGCCGTCCCCGGAATTTCCCAGGACCCCGGCTTGGCCCCGCCGCGGAGCGAAGCCGGAGAAATCCGTATGGAGATAGCTTACGCCGCCCCGCCGCCGCCTCCCCCGCCGCCCGCGACAAAGAAAAAATTTTCGGATCTGGCGCGGCGCCTCCTGCGGGGCGGAAGTCCCTCAGCCCCGGCCGGCCCGGCGCCGGAGAGCGAACGGGAAATCAGCATCAGCATCAGGGATAACGGCCCCGGCTTCGCCACGCCGGCCCCCCGGAGCTGCCTCGAACCCTTCTTTACCACCAAAGCCGGAGGCTCGGGCCTGGGCCTGGCGATTGTGGACAGCATCATCCGCAGCCATCAGGGCCGCCTTGAGCTGGGCAATGTGCCGGAAGCCGGGGGCCACGGCGCCAGGGTGCGGATTTTTCTGCCTCCTATAAAGTAAAGCGAGCGGTAACTTTATGAACGAAGATATCCATGTTCTCATTCTGGACGACGAGCGCAATTATCTTCTGGTGCTGCAAGCCCTGCTTGAGGATGCCGGGTATAAGGCGACCTGTCTGGGCGATCCGGAGAACGCCCTGGCCTTTCTGGAGGAATCGGAAGTTGACGTGTTGATTACCGATTTGAAGATGCCGGGGATCTCCGGCCAGGAAGTGCTGGCCAGAGTGAAGAAGAATTACCCGCATATCCCGGTGCTGGTCATGACCGCTTTCGGCAGTATCGAAAGCGCGGTGGAGATGATGCGCATCGGGGCCTTCGATTACATCACCAAGCCCTTTTCCAACGACGAGCTGCTGCTTTCGGTGCAGAACGCCGCGGCTCTGGCCCGGGCGCATTTGCGCTACCGCCTGCTTTACGAGAACATGCGGGAGCGTTTCGACCGGCAGCGGGTGATCATCGGCAAGAGCAAGGGCATACAGGAGGTTCTCTCCCTGGTGGAAAGAGCCGCTCCCAGCCGGAGCAACGTGCTTATCACCGGCGAGAGCGGCACGGGCAAGGAACTGGTCGCCAGGGCCATCCACCTGGGTTCTCCCCGCCGGAACGGCCCTTTCATCAGCGTCAACTGCGCGGCTCTGAACCCCAATATTCTGGAGAGCGAGCTTTTCGGGCATGAAAAAGGATCTTTCACCGGGGCTGTGGCCATGCGGCGCGGCCGCTTCGAGCTGGCTGACGGCGGGACTCTTTTTTTGGACGAAATCGGAGAGCTTTCTCCCGATATGCAGGTCAAATTTCTGCGCGTGCTGCAGGAGCGCAAGCTGGAGCGCGTGGGCGGCAATGTGGAAATAGCGGTGGATTTGCGCATTGTGGCCGCCACCAACAGAGATTTGCCCAGGGAAGTGGAAAAGCAGAACTTCCGGGAGGATCTGTATTACCGCCTGAACGTCGTGCATATCCATTTGCCGCCCCTGCGCGAGCGGCGCGAGGATATACCCCTGCTGGTCAGCCGTTTCGTGGAAAAACTGGCCCAGGAAGATCAGCTCCCTCTCAAGAAATTCAGCCCGGAGGCCCTGGACTGCCTCATCGGTTACAGTTGGCCCGGCAATATCCGTGAACTGGAGAATGTGGTGGAGCGCTGCCTGGTCATGCAGAGGGGCGAGGTGATCGAGCCCGCGGATTTACCGGGAGAAATGCGCGATCCGGCTGATCTCTCCCCGGTGGGAGAGGACGAGGCCGCCGGGATCAAAAACGCGGCGGATCTTTTGCCGGCGCAGTTGAACCTCCCGGCCGTCCTGGACAGGCTGGAGGCCGCCCTGGTGCGCCGCGCCCTGGCCAGGGCGGATTTCGTCCAGGTGAAGGCCGCCGAGCTTCTGGGCATCTCGAAAAGCCTGCTGCAGTACAAACTGCGCAAACACAACATCGGCCATTGACCGGACGCGCAGCCATGCCCAGAACCCGGCCCCCCGCCTCCGCGGACCTTTCCCTGCTTGCCGAACCCCTGCGGGTCGAGCTTGAAGGCTCCCTAGAGAGGGTTTTATTCCACAATGAAGAGAACGGCTATACCGTGCTGCGTCTGAAGCCGCGCGACAAGCCGGAGTCCGTCACGGCGGTGGGGGTCATGCACTCCCCGCAAGTGGGAGTGGGGCTGAAGATAGGCGGGATCTGGGCGGAGCATCCGCGTTTCGGGCGGCAGTTGCAGTTCAGCTCCTACGAGATACTTCTGCCGGCCACAGTCGAGGGCATAAGGCATTACCTGGGTTCCGGCCTTATCCGGGGCATACGCCGGGCCCTGGCCGGGCGCATAGTGGATCGCTTCGGCGAGGATACCATGCGCGTTCTGGACGAGGAGCCGGAGCGCCTGACCGAAGTCCGCGGCATCACCCCCAGGCTGGTGGAAGCCATCAGCAAATCCTGGGAAGAACACAAAAGCATACGCTCCCTGATCATGTTTCTGCAGCCGCATGATATCTCCACCTCCTACGCGGTGCGCATTTTCCGCCATTACGGCACAGAGGCCCTAGAAGTGGTGCGGGCCAACCCCTACCGCCTGGCCATGGACATACCCGGCATAGGCTTCGCCACGGCGGATATGCTGGCGCGCAAGCTGGGAGTGGAAACGGACAGCCCCCTGCGGGCGGAAGCCGGAGTGCTTTACAATCTGCGCGGCCTGGTGGACGAAGGGAACGTTTATTATCCCCTGGACAAGCTCCTGGAAAAAAGCGTCGCGGATCTCGATCTGCCCGAGGATTTGGCCAGGGAGGCGGTGAATAGGCTGCGGGATACGGAACGGGTGGTGCTGGAGGATTTATACGACCTCCGGGGTTTTCAGCATACAGGGGTATACCTTGCGGCCGGCTACCATTGCGAATGCGGAATAGTGCGCTATCTGCGGCGTATTCTCCATTCCCCCAAGGCGGCGCGCTTCGAGAACGCGGAAGAGGCGCTCAACGCCGGCCTCTCCCGGACGCCGGTGGAGCTGGCCGCCGGGCAGATTGAGGCCGTGCGCGCGAGCCTGCGCGACAAGGTGCTGGTGATCACGGGAGGGCCGGGCACGGGCAAAACCACGGTCATCAACACCATCATCAAAATTTTTTCCGCCCGCAAAGGCAAGGTGCTTCTGGCCGCCCCCACCGGGCGGGCCGCCAGACGCCTCTCCGAAACCAGCGGCCACGAGGCCAGAACCATACACCGCCTGCTGGAATACAGCCCGACGGACGACATGTTCATCCGCGACGAGGACAACCCCCTGGCCTGCTCCCTGCTGGTGGTGGATGAAGCCTCCATGCTGGACAACATG
This sequence comes from Deltaproteobacteria bacterium, assembly GCA_031275645.1. Classification (GTDB taxonomy): domain Bacteria; phylum Desulfobacterota; class Desulfovibrionia; order Desulfovibrionales; family Desulfovibrionaceae; genus WRHT01. The sequence goes on along the minus strand of JAISOL010000047.1, from coordinate 10,009 downwards.
CTGATGTATTACCTGCTCAAGGCCGTTCCCCTCGGAGCGACGCTGATTTTTGTGGGCGACGCCAACCAGTTGCCCTCGGTGGGAGCGGGCAACGTGCTCTGCGACATCATGGCCTCCGGAGCGGTGCCGGTGGTGGAGCTGACCGAGGTTTTCCGCCAGGCGGCGGAAAGCTCCATCATTATGAACGCCCATCTCATCAACCAGGGGCAGGCCCCGCTCCTCGGGGCCGGAGAAGGAAGGCTGAGCGATTTTTACTTTATACGCCAGGAAGACCCGGAAAAATGCGCGGATCTGGTGATAGAACTGGTCTGCGCGCATATTCCGCGCCGCTTCGGTTTCAACCCTGTGGACGAAGTGCAGGTGCTGACCCCCATGCACAAGGGCTCCGCCGGAGTCACGGCCCTGAACGCCCGCCTGCAGCAGGCCCTGAACCGGCAGACGCTCTTTTTGAAGCGGGGAGAACGCCGCTACTTTCTGGACGACAAGGTGATGCAGATAAAAAATAATTACGAGCGGGGCGTGTACAACGGGGACATAGGCCGGGTCTGCCATGTGGATGTCGAAGAAAGGGAACTGACCGTGCGCTTTGAAGGCAATAGCTTTATCTACGCGCAGGAGGAACTGGACGAGCTGGTGCCGGCTTACGCCATTTCCGTCCATAAATCCCAGGGATCGGAATACCCCGCGGTGGTGCTGCCCCTGCTTACGCAGCACTATATGCTGCTCCAGCGCAACCTGCTTTACACCGCTGTGACCAGAGGCAAAAAACTGGTGGTCATCGTGGGCTCGCCCAAGGCCGTGCATATGGCCGTGCGGAACGACAAGCCCCACCGCCGCTTCACCTGGCTGGCCGAGCGCCTGGGAGAAAATTGACCCCGGGGCTCCTCCCCAAAGCCCGCCGGGGGCGTCACGCCCCCGCTCCCCCGCGTTCGCGCGCAATAATCAGGCGCTTGCCGCCGGCGATCCCTCCAGAAGCTGATCCAGCTTTTTCAGCTCCTCGTCCTTTATGCTGAAAGAATGCTCCGGCCCGGGGAAAGTCCCTTTCCCCACTTCCAGAACATACTGCTCCAGCGCCCGGCCGATAAGCTCCCCTCCCTGGAGATATTGTTTGACAAACTTGGGCACGAACTCGCTGTAAAGCCCCAGGACATCGTGATAGACCAGCACCTGCCCGTCACAGTCCGGCCCGGCGCCTATGCCGATGGTGGGGATGCGCAGACGGGCGGTGATTCTGGCGGCGACGGGCGCGGGCACGGCCTCCATCACCAGGACGAAACACCCGGCTTCCTGCAGGGCCAGGGCGTCCTGCAAAAGAACATAGGCGGATTCGGCCGTCCTGGCCTGCACCTTGAAGCCTCCCAGAGCCGCCGCCCTTTGCGGCAGCAGGCCTATGTGTCCGCACACCGGAATGCCGGCCTCCACCAGAGCCCTTACCTGCGGCAAGACCTGACGGCCGCCCTCCAGCTTGACCGCGCGCACTCCCCCCTCCCGACACAGACGCGCGGCCGAGGACAGCGCCTCATCCACTCCCCTCTCATAGGTCATGAAGGGCATGTCGCCTATGACCAGACAGCGCCGGGAACCCTGAAGCACAGCCCGGCAGTGATGAATCATCTCATCCAGGGTAACGGACATGGTATCCTTGCGCCCCAGCATCACCATGCCCAGCGAATCGCCCACAAGAAGCACATCCGCCCCGCTCCTCTCCGCCAGCACGGCCCCGCTGAAATCATAGGCCGTAAGAACGGCGAGCTTCCGCTTTCCCTTGGCTCCCAGCACGTCCAAAATGCTTACAGCCGTTTGATCCCGTTCCGCATGCACGCTCATATCGCCCCTCCGGAATTACAAATTGGGCGGCAAGGGAGATTGCCGCTTGACGCCCGGCGAAGCCGGGCCTACCATCCCGAGACTTCAGACCGCGTTTCCATACGCATTTGCCGGAAAAGGTATACCCGGCTTCGCCGGGCGTCAAGCGGCAATCCTTGAAGGGAGAGGCTTCGGGGCATAAAGGAACTTTTGGTGGAGTCAGTCTTTCCTCCTGAAAAAAACCGCGCGCAAACGGCGCCTTTTGAAACCTGGGCGGATTTCGCGGGCCACCTGGAGAACCTGGGCCTGTTCCGCATGAACCCCGGCACAGCCCGCCTGGCCGGGCTGCTGGACAAGCTGGGGCGGCGGCGCTCCTCCATGCCCCTGGCGCAGGTGGTCGGGACCAACGGCAAAGGTTCCACCTGCACTTTTCTGGCCTCTCTGGCCAGAGCGCACGGGCTGTCCTGCATCCTGCACTCCTCCCCCCATTTTGTGTGCGTGCGGGAAAGAGTGCGCCTCTTCCGGCCCGGAGGAAGGAGAGAAGGGGAACTTTTGCCCGAAGCGGCCTGGCTGGAGGCGGCGAATACGGCTCTGGCCGCTGGCGGGGCGGAACTGACCTATTTTGAGCTGATCACCCTCCTGGCGGTCATTCTGCTGGAGAGGGAAAAAGCGGATCTGGCCGTGATGGAAAGCGGTCTGGGCGGCACTTTTGACGCCACCACAGCCCTGGAAGCCGATCTCGTTCTCTTTGCCCCCATAGCCCGGGATCACCTCGATGTCCTGGGCCGGAGCCTTGCCGAAATAGCCGCGGACAAGGCCGGAGCCCTGCGTCCGGGCGGGGCGGCCATCTCGTCCGGACAGGAGAAGGAAGCGGCGGATATACTGCGGCGGGAAGCCCGCCTTAAAGCCTCCTCCCTGAGCTTTGTCCGGAAAGAGCCGGAGCCGGACTCCGGAAAAATCCGGCTGGGGCTGGAAGGGGAATATCAGAAAGAAAACGCCGCCCTGGCCCTGGCGGCCTGGAAATTTCTGGCGCCTCTCTGCCGGACGCGCTCGAGGAGAGAAGCGGAAACAGAGGGACTGGGCGCGGCCTGGATACCCGGACGCCTGCAACGCATAGTTCCCGCTCCGGACAAAGATCTGCCCGGCCTGATTCTGGACGGCGGGCACAACCCGCACGCCCTGGCGGCTCTGGGGCAAAGCCTGGCCCGCCTGGGCATAGCCCCGGCGGCGGTGATCTTCAACTGCATGCAAGACAAGGAGCCGGAAAAACTCGTTCCGCATCTCCGTATTCTCTCCGCCGGGCCCGTCTTTGTGCCCGGACTGCCCGGCAACAGCCGGGCCATGTCCCCGGAAATTCTGGCCGGCCTTATCGGGCTTTCGGCCGTGCCGGCGAAGGATCTGCGCGCCGCCCTGGATCTGGCCGGGGCACATTGCAGAGAACGCTTGCCCGAGGCGGCGTACAGGCGTATCCCTGAAAGCGGAAACGGCAAAGAGCCGTGGCGGCCGCTGCTGATCTGCGGCTCGCTTTACCTGCTGGGAGAATTTTTCGCCCTTTATCCGCAATACCTTCTCGCGCCGGAACCGGAAAAGGAAAATTCCTATGAGTAAAAACCAGGAGCAGGCCAGACTGCTCATCGAGTGCCTGCCCTACATCAGAACCTTTTTCGGCGAGACCGTCGTCATCAAGTACGGCGGACACGCCATGGAAGAGGCCGGACTGCGGGAGGCCTTCGCCCTGAACATAGCCCTGCTGCGCTACGTGGGCATAAAACCGGTCATTGTCCACGGCGGCGGCCCGCAAATCGGAGAGATGCTGGAACAGCTCCATATCCCCTCCAGTTTTTGGGAAGGACAGAGAATCACGGACGAAGCCACCATGAGCGTGGTGGAGATGGTGCTGGTGGGCCGGGTGAACAATGAAATAGTCAACGCCCTGAACCTGGCCGGAGTGAAGGCCGTGGGCCTTTCCGGCAAAGACGGGCATATCATCCGGGCCAGAAAGCTCAAGCCCGCGACCGGCAAAGGAAAAGAAGCGGGAGCTTCCCCAGGGACGATCGATTTGGGCCGGGTGGGGGAGGTCAGCCGCGTGGAAACCGGGCTGCTCGGCTCTCTGGGAGCCAACGGCTTTATTCCGGTCATCGCCCCGGTGGGGGTGGACGAACAGGGAGGCACCTACAACATCAACGCGGACTCCGCCGCCGGAGCCGTGGCCTCGGCCCTTAAAGCCAAACGTCTGCTCCTGCTCACGGACGTGCGGGGCGTACTGGACTCCGCGGGCGAACTCATCCCCAGCCTCAACCCCGAGCAGATCCGGAAGCTTTTTGCGGACGGCTCCCTGAGCGGCGGCATGATCCCCAAACTCGGATGCTGCCTGGAAGCCCTGCGGGGAGGAGTGGAAAAAGCCGTGATCCTTGACGGCAGAGTGGAAAACTGCATACTGCTGGAACTCTTTACCGCCTCCGGCGTGGGCACGGAAGTGACTTCAAGGCCCTGATACCGCGCCCCCGCCTTCCGAAATCACTTTAAAGCCGTGCCGGCGCAACTGGGCCGCGGAAACGGCCCCGGCCCGGAGCAGACGCAGGACGCGCGAACCCCGGCCTTCCAGCCTGACAATGGTGGAAGGAAGGCCGCCGGCTGGCGCCGGCCCCTCCAGGCAGAGCGCCCCGCCGGCGGCCCGGAGCAGGCTTCGATCCACCTCTTCCGGAGAAGAGGCGGGGGGAAATCCGCTGCGGTTGGCGCTGGAGGAAATCAGAGGCAGCCCCGCCCTCCGGCTCAGCTCGCGGGCCGTGGGGTGCCCGCTCAAACGCACGGCGACTCGCGCGGCCCCGCCCGCAAGCGGCGCGGGCAGGCCGGGGGAAGCCCGCAGAAGCAGAGTCAGGGGGCCCGGCCAGAAAAGGCGCATCAGCTCGCCTTCCTCCTCCTCCACTCCGGCGGCGACCAGGCGCAACTGCTCCAAATCTCCTATGAGCAGGGGCAGGGGCCTGCTTCCGTCCCTCCCCTTGGCCTCGTACACGGAGGAAAGAACCCCGGCGCTCAGAGCATTGCCGCCTATGGCGTAAAATGTTTCCGTGGGGTAGATCAGAAGACGGTCGCCCGTGATTGCCCGCAGGGCTTCCTGTAAAGACAGCGCCTTTATTTCCGGAGTTATGCCTTTCATGTACAAAGCCTTTCTGATCAGCGTGGGGCGCCTGAAGACGCCTTTCTGGCGCGGCGCGGCGGAATTTTACCGCCAGCGTCTGCGCGGCTGGCGCTGGGAGGAATTCACGGTCAGGGACGCCGAGCCGGCCCTGCCCCCTGAAGAGCGCAAAAAGCAGGAAGGGGAGCGCATTCTGGCCGCCCTCCCCCGGGGATACGCCCGCGTCTGCCTGGACGGACGCGGGCTGCCTCTGGACTCTCCGGCTTTCGCCGCTTTTCTGGAGGCTCTCCGGATCGGGGCCTCCCCGCCCTGTTTCATCCTGGGAGGGGCTTACGGGCTTTCCGCGCGGGTGCTGGAAGCCGCGGACAGAATCATCAGCCTGAGCCCCCTGACCTTTACCCACGAGCTGGCCCAGGTTATTCTGTGGGAGCAGCTTTTCCGGGCGGATTCCATACTGCGCGGCTCTCCCTACCACCATTAAAGATATGCGGGACATCCTTGTTATTCATGCGATATTCAGGTCAGCAAGTTAAGGCGCAAGCCCGGCCGCCGGGAGAGTCGGCCACGAAGCCGGCGGAACGGAGCTTCGCGCAATAACCGCTCTCAAGGTCGAAGCGCGCCAGAAGCACGGCTTCCGGCAGCCCGCGCGCGCTTATTTCGTCGCCCGCGCGCAAGGGAAGGCCCTCCTGGCCGTCCACGGTGAAATAAAGTTTGGCGCAGGCTTCGCGCACCGTGATGCAAAGGGAATCCTCCGCTCCCAGCACCAGGGAGGAGAGGCGGGTCTGAAAGGGGCAGAGAGGGGTCAGGCTGTAGGCCTGCAAAGTGGGGTAAAGCTGCGGCCCGCCGGCGGAACCGGAGTAAGCCGTGCTGCCGGTGGGCGAAGAAAGAATCAGGCCGTCCGCGCGCAGGTAAACAAGCTTCTCCCCGTTGAGGAAGATCTCGAAAGCCGGCAGGCGGGCCGGGGATCCGCGGGAAAGAGCCGCGTCGTTAACGGCCGGGCCGGAAAAAAGGCTTTGCCCGGCTCTGGCCACTTCCAGGCCTAGGGCCAGCCTTTTTTCAAGGATCAGGCCGCGCTCCAGGGCCGGAAAAAGGCTTTCCCGCCAGTTATCAGGGCGCAAAGCGGGCAGAAAACCCACCCGCCCCGTATTTACCCCGGCCAGGGGAATGCCCGTGCCGATCAGAAGGCGAGCCGCGCTGATCAGGGTGCCGTCGCCGCCTATGCTCAGAGTCAGGCGGGGGGAAGAGAGCCCGGCGGCGGGAAGACGGCGCAGCACCTTGAAGCCGCGCGCGCGGAGCGGTTTTTCCATTTCCGCGGCCAGGGCCAGGGAAGGAGGATCGTTTTTTTTAGCCAGCAGGCAGATGGCGGGGGCGAGCCGCATCAGGATTTTCCCTCGGGCTCGGGCTCTTCTCCCTTCACGGCGCCAAAGGGCTCCCCGCCTGGCAGGCAGGCCAGAAGATCGCTCAGGTCGGGCTCCTGGAGCGCGCTTTCCTTGGCTTCATCCGGGTATTTACTATTTTTCAGCTCAAAAGTAAGATTCTCCATCCGCTGATCCAGATCCGCCAGAGCAAGGCCGAGCTGTCTGCGGATATCGTCAAGCTTGCGCGCGCTGGCGCCCAGAGCGCGCGCCATGTATATGAACATGAGCATAAGACCCAGAAAAAAAAGCAGAATAAGCAGCATAAGATTGGAAAGAGGTTCGGCTAACATGGTTACTCCGGTTTGCGTCAGATTGGCCCATGCTAGCATGAGCGCGCGCCGGCGGCAATAGAGATGCGCTCCTCCCTGCCGCCTCCCGCCCTGTTGCTGGCCGATCCTCAAGGACGCGTCCGCGAGGAGCCGGATATTCTTCTGCTCTGCCGCCGGGGGAGCGAACTGGCCCTGCCCCGGCCGGACGAGCTCATGCCCCTGCCCCCGGAAAGCGGGCTTTTTCTGCTGCCGGACCGGCGCGCCCTGGGCTTCAACCCGCGCAGCGGGCAGGCGGAGGAGTTCGGAGATCTGGCCGTGGCCGCTTTCGCCGCCCCCGGCCAGACCCTTACGGCGCATCCGGCTTACCGCTCCCTGTCCGGAGCCGCCGCGCTCCCTCTTTTCGCCTATGGAGCGGTGGGCGCGGTCAAGGGGCGCCTCTACCTCTGCGCCAGAAAAACGGACGCCGAGCCCCGGTGGGCCAGCGCTCCCGTTTCCTCCAAAACTCTGCGCCGCAACGCCCTGGAACTGGCCGCCCGCTCCCCCTCCAACCGCCTGCTCCAGCGCCTGATCCGCAAATGCGCCCTGACCTGGAACTGCCAGGCGGCGCGCGACTTCTGCCTGGGCCGTCACGAGGCCCCCCTGCCGGTTTCCGGAGCCTGCAACGCCCGCTGTCTGGGCTGCATCTCGGAGGCCGCCCCGCGGGAACGCCCGGATTTCACCCCCAAAGCGGAAGAAGTGGCGGAGCTTATGTTTCTGCACCAGGAACGGGCCGCCGCTCCCGCCTATTCCTTCGGGCAGGACTGCGAAGGAGAGCCTCTGGCCGCGGCCGGGGTCATTGCGGAAAGCATAGCCCTTTTTCGCGCCGGCGGAGGACGGGGAAGGATAAGCCTCAATACCAACGCTTCCCTGCCGGAGGAGGTCGCCCGGATCAGCGCGGCCGGATTAAGCTTGATGCGGGTGAGCCTGAACAGCGCCCGGCCGGAGGCGCACAGGCTTTATTCCCGCCCGCAGGGCTTCGATTTGGGGCGGGTGCGCGAAAGCATGCGCCGGGCCGTGGCGCTGGGGGTTTCCGTCACGCTCAGGCTGCTTTTTTTCCCCGGTTTCTCGGACAGCGAAGCGGAGACGCAGGCCCTGATCGCCCTGATCCGGGAAACAGGCGCGGACTGCCTCCAACTGCGCAACCTGGGCATAGATCCGGAGTTTTATCTGGAAGCGCTGCAAGGTCTGGAAAACGGCCCCGCCCTTGGTTTCGGCAATTTCAGAAAGCGCCTGCTCCGTTCCTGTCCGGAAATCAAAATAATTTCAGAATGAAATTGCTCAAGCGGCCCCGAAGCTGAAAGAACGGCCTCGCGCGGCATCAAGGAGAAAAACATGGAATTCCTGCCGGTAAAAAGGGCTTTGCTCAGCGTCACGGATAAAAGCGGCCTGGTTGATTTCGCCGGATTTCTGGCCGGGAACGGAGTGGAGCTTGTTTCCACCGGCGGCACTTTCAAAATTCTGACCCGGGCCGGGCTGCCGGTAATCCAGGTAAGCACGCTGACCGGCTTTCCCGAAATTCTGGACGGCCGGGTGAAGACCCTGCATCCGGGAATTCACGGGGGAATACTGGCGGACAAGGACAATCCGGCGCATCTGCGCGCCCTGGAGGAGCTGCGCCTGCGCGCTTTTGATCTGGTCTGCGTGAATTTATACGATTTTTCCGGGGCTCTGGAAAAAAAACTGGATCTGCGCGCCACCATAGAGGAGATAGACATAGGCGGGCCCTGCCTGTTGCGGGCCGCGGCCAAGAATTACCATTCCGTGCTGGTGCTGCCGAGCCCGCTTTTTTATGAGGAAGCCCGCTCCCTCCTGCAAGCCGGCCGCTTGAAATCGCCCCTGGACTTCAGGCGCAAGACCGCCGCCGCCGCCTTTGCGGCGGTTTCAGCCTACGACGCCATGATTGCCGCCTGGATGCGCGAGGAGATGGAGGAGGAGATAGAGGCTGAACTTCGGGGTCCGCGTAGGGCGGGTTCCAATCCGGGGTGAACCCGTACCCCTCCTCTCCGGCCAGAGCGGCGAATTCCCGCATCAGCCCGTCCACTCCGGCCGGGCTGTCCTGCTCCCGCACAGCCTTGAGCAGAGCGTCAACCTTCTCTTCGTTCCGGCTCCGGACTTCAGGGTTCTCAGCCCAGGCCCGGACCAGGGATTTGACCCGGAGAGCGGCGTCCGCCTTGAGTTCGGCCAGGCTGCGCCTGTCTTCCCAGGCTTCGGTGGCGAAATTCCAGGTATCGCCGGCAAAAGCCGGTTTGGGGTACGCGCGCCACTCTTCCCTGGTGAAGAAAAGGACGCAGGCATCGCAGTATCTGTCCGGGAAAAGGCGCAGGTTGCCGCCGGAGTCGATAATGGCAACCACGCGCTCCCATTTGCCGCCCGCCAGCTTGGCCACGGGAAAAGGCGGAGGGGGGCCGGAGATCAGGGAAAGCCCCCTGGCCCTGGCCTCGGATTCAGGCATGCTTCCCCGCCAGATCAGGGATTCTTCCTCATAAGCCTGGATATAAACGCCCCGCCGCATGTTTCACCTTTGACATACTCCCCTCCCTGAAGTGAGGGGATTCCAGCGGAGGCCGCCAGCGCGGCGACCCTGGCTGACACGGCTTGCCCGGCCGCCGGAGGCAGTATGCGGCAGGGAAAGGCAAAAGGCAAGAAATTCCAGCCAAGGCGCGCCTTATATCTCGCCCTGAGGGATAAGGTGTTACGGAGGGTTGTCGCGGTCCTCCAAAACACCGACGGTTTATCATTTCGCGGCATAGACGGGGGTAACATTTACCTGTTTCTAAATGAGAAAGACCGCCATAAGGAGACAGGTATGAGTAAAGACGCAAAAATTACCGCACTATACGAACGGCTGAGCCACGACGACGAGTTGCAGGGGGAATCCAATTCCATCGCGAACCAGAAGATGTTCCTCAAAGGCTACGCGAGGAAGAACGGCTTCCTCAACCTGCGGCACTGGCAGGACGACGGGATAAGCGGAGTTCATTTCAAACGCCCCGCTTTTCAGGAGATGATGGCCGAGGTCGAGGCGGGGAACGTCGGCCAAATCATCGTTAAAGATATGAGCCGGTTTGGGCGCAGCTATCTTCATGTCGGGCTGTACATGGAGACGCTCGCCGAGCGCGGGGTGCGCCTCATAGCGGTGAACGACAACGTGGACACAGCCAAGGGTGTAGTAGTTCAGACTTGATCTGACAGTTGTCTCCGTTTTGACGGATTTGCCTGTCCGATTAGTTGAGTTGTCCGACCTTTTCCTTCCAGAGCTGTTTTCCATCAAGGAGTGTCTTCATTGGCGTTCTGCCGCAGCACATTTTCCCTTGGTGTGTCCGTTCGCTGTTGTAATGCTC
>JAISOL010000063.1 GCA_031275645.1 Deltaproteobacteria bacterium | reverse complement strand
CGGTACAGCCCCCGCATAACCTTTATTTCCATTCTGCAAGGTTATTTTTTTATAAAGCGTTCGGGGTGCATGGTGCCATTAATCGCATCGGCAGCGTTATATCCCCCCCCCCCCCCCCCTATTATTCGCGCTACAGAGGCGAAAACATTGGTCTTTTCAAGACACCATTCACGGCAGCGCGCTATAGCCTGAAAACGCTCGTGATAGGGATCCCTCTCGAGCAGGTCTTCAATCACTTTAACGCATGCTTCATGGTCGTCGATCGGCAACGGTACCAGGCCGTCAATATCGGGAATGACCTGCCCGATATTTGGCGCTCCGGTATAAAGAGGCAAGCTGTATCCTATCCAGGCGTCGCTGAGCTTTTCCGTCCAAAAATTGGATATCCGGCTATTCTCCAGAACAAGGTGATATTTATAGTCGGCGATCGCGTCCGCCTTATCGTCTATAGGGTTTCTCCCCCATCCGAAAAGGTCCACAACGGAGCCGAAATGCCGCATAAGCCGCTCCACGAGCGCTATGCGCCCGCGCTGTTCCCGCGTACGCTTCCGTGTGGAGCAAATGACCGAAAGCGGTTTCTTTTTGGGAGGCGCCGGCATCCGCCGGATACTTTCCAGACTGTCAAGTTTCGTTTCCCGGGAATTTGAGGCCGTCCTTACGCCATAATGCCAATTTAAACACGCCCCCTCAATATGGAGGGTATTCTTTTTCGCCATCAGCAAGGGGAAAGGCGTTAATATCGTCCCAAATTGCCGAAAATAGCGCGGGGGATAAGGTCTTATCTCCGGCGGTTCGGTAATGACCAAAATACGACGCCGGGCGGGAATGCGGGTGATAGCCCCGCTGGGGGGCGAGTCGAAAACAACAAGCCATCCGGCTTCTTCCTCAGGATCGTCATTGAGCAGAAAGCGCACTCCATTGCATATTCCTTCTCCCTTTTCCGTTTGCCGAAACCAGGGCCAGGGAACATGTCTGGTGCAAAAAAGGCAGACAGGTAAATCATTCATGGGAAAATCCATAATTCACAAAGTAATCCAATGACGCGGGCTAGGGTTGATATGCTCTTTGCTGGGAGCTGTCTTATACGCCTCTCAGAGGTGGTCCCGCCCGCGTTTTCCAAGCTGTATCAAGATTTCGGCAAAAGGAAAACCGGAATTCTCGATGCGGAAGCGATAAGATGCGTCCGCTGCGCCGGAGTCGAGGTTATTGTCTTCTACGGCAAGACCCATCGGCGTACTTCCCGCATTGGTGTCTGGATGTAGTATTCGGCGAGGATCAAAGCCGGACTCTGTCCTCGCTGTCTCGGTCCGCGGTTACGCCGGAGAGTATCCTGAACGCCGGGACAGGCGGAAAATTCCCGCTTGACGCCGGGCGAAGCCGGGCATATCTTCCCGGTGCCCCGCCTTTTTTGTGGGGCAGGGGGAATGCGTTTCCCCTGCCGGGTTCAGGGCGGAGCCCTGGCCGCCGGAGGCATAAAAATAAGGCGCCAGGCGGTAAATGCTCTGCCGGGGGGAAGCCGTATGGGGTTTGTTGTTCCAGATGCGGTTGATTTGGCGCAGCGTCTGGTGCGTTGCGATACGATGGAGGGCAGGGGCGAGCGCCCTGTTCTGGAGGAACTGGCCGGAATTCTGCGGGGGGCGGGTTTTTCCTGTACCCTGGAAGGATACAGCGAAGAGCATCCGCACAAGGCCAACCTCTACGCCCGGCTGAATCCCGAGGCTTCGGGCAGGTCGATTTTTTTCGGCGGGCATGTGGATACTGTTCCTCCTGGCGCTTCTCCCTGGGCCAAAGATCCTCTGGGAGGGGAAATCTCCGGAGGGAGGCTCCACGGCCGGGGCAGTTGCGACATGAAAGGGGGCCTGGCCGCCATGTTGTGCGCGGCCGTGAACATGGCCCCCCGGATGGAGGGCGGCGATCTTGTGCTGCATGTTTACGGCGGCGAGGAAACAGGCTGCCGGGGATCTTTTCACGCGGCGCGGAATCCGGAGCATTTCGGGCGACCGGGCGCGGCGATTATAGCCGAACCCACGGGCAACCGCCTTCTGGCCGGGCATAAGGGCGTTTTGTGGCTGTCCTTTGAAAGTTCGGGGCGCACGGCGCACGGCTCCATGCCGGAGCAGGGGGTCAACGCCCTGGCCAAACTTCTGCCCGCGGCCTGCCGCCTGCTTGAAAGCAGGCCGGAGGGCGCGCACGGCATTTTGGGCCGGAGCACTCTGGCCCTTACTTCGCTGCATTCTGGCCTGAACATCAATTCCATCCCGGACAGGGCCGTCCTTACCGTGGATCTGCGCACGGTGCCGGGCCAGAAGCACGCCGATCTTCTGCGCTCCCTGGCTCCCCCCGCCGGAGAGGAAGTCTCGATGCGCGTGCTGATGGATGTTCCTCCGGTCTGGACAGACCCCTCGACGCCCTGGTATGCGGAAACGCGCCGCCTGCTCGCGGATTTTTCGGGAGAGGAGCCGGAAATAGCGGGCGCGCATTATTTCACCGACGCCGCGGCCGTGCGTTCCCTGCTGCCGGAACTGCCCCTGCTCATTCTGGGGCCGGGAGAGCAGACCATGGCCCATAAAACCGATGAATACTGCCCCCTGGAGCAAATCCGCGCGGCTCAGGCCATTTACGAAGCCATAATTCTGGCCTGGGTCCGGCGCTCCTGAGTCCTCCGGTTCCTGGAAAAAGCCGGCGTTTGTTATATGACTACCTGGATGTGCCTTTTGCTTCCTTTTGGTATTTTTTGCGACGCAGCCGGCACGGCCTGGCGGCCAAGGCCGCGGAAAGAAAGGCTCCTGCCCTGGTGGAATGATTTTTGCTTGATTTCAAGCGCAAAATGCCCGCGGGGCAGCGGAGGAGATTTTTTCAATCTTGTAGCTTTTAAAAGGAGAAAAGCATGATTACGCGGCATATTTTCCGGAGGGCGCTTTTTTGTTTCTGTCTGGCTCTGCTCATGGTTCTGCCCGGCGCGATGACGGCGGCCGCCGCCGGCAAAAGCACGGTCAAGCTGGGCTATATAGGCCCGTTGACGGGCGGCAACAGTTCCATCGGCCTGGGCGCGCGCAATGCCATGGAACTGGCCATTCTGGAGCGCAACGGGGATGCCGGCGCCAAATATTCTTACGAGCTGGTTTCTCTGGATGACGAGTGCAAACCCAACATCGGCATACAGGTGGCCACAAAAATGGCCGCGGATCGTTCCGTCCTGGGGGCGGTCGCCCATTACTGCTCGGCCGTGGCTCTGGGCACGGTGGACGTGTACCATCGCTTCGGCCTGCCGGTCATAGTCTACGGCGCGGTGCATCCGGACATTACTTACGCCCACGATTACCCGGAAGTCCTGCGCATCATCGGCACCCTGGTCAATCAGAACCAGGTGGCTTCAAAATTCATGCTTTCCCAGGGCTACAGGCGTTTTGCCGTGATCAGCGACACTACGGATTACGGCAAGTCGCACAAGGAATACTTCACCAAATACATCAAGGAAGGCGGCGGAGAGATTCTTGAGGAATTCGGCGTAACCGCCGATCAGCAGGACTTCACGGCGGAACTGACCCGGATCAAGTCCCTGAATCCTCAGGTCGTCTACTTTGCCGGGCTGACCCCTCTGGGAGTGCGCATCCGGGCGCAGATGGAAAAACTGGGCATCAAGGCGCAGTTTGAAGGAGTTTCCGGCATCAAGTCCGAAGCCTTCATAACCGGCCTGGGAGCGGAACTGGCCGAAGGCTGCCTGAGTTTTCTGGAAGGCTCCCCTCTGGAAAAACTGGCCGGCGGCGACGCCTTCATGAAGAACTACAGCGCGCGCAACTTCAAAAACCCGCCGGACACCATGGCCCCCTTTACCTATGTGGCCGCGAACCAGATCATGGACGCCGTTGAAAAAGTGGGTCCGGATCGCAAAAAAATCATCAGCTACCTGCGCGGCATAAAGGACGCCGACAGCCTCATCGGCAAGGTGACTTACGACGAACACGGGCAGAACAGCGAACCTTATGTTTCCAAGTATGTGGTGCAGGACGGCGTCTGGCTGGTCTGGGAAGACAGCGAATACGCCTCCGGCAAACGCTCCCTGAAAAAATAGACCGGGCTGACCGGGTCAGCCCCCCTGCCGGGGGGAAGCCTTCCCCCCGGCAAACCTGAACAGGACAGAACGCAAGGCAGTTTCATGGATCTTATTCTACAATTTTGTATGAATGGTCTGATGCTCGGCATGATGTACGCCCTGGTGGCGGTCGGGTTCACGCTTTTTTTCGGCGTGCTGGACGTAATTGTCTTTTCCCACGGCGACACCGTAATGATCGGCTCCTTTGCCGGGCTTGCCATGTATTGGTGGCTGGGTTCATACTATCCGGAGCTTGCGGTCTTCTGGATGACCCTCTGGGTGCTTCTGGCGGCGGTGGCGGTGGTGGCCCTGCTGGGCATGCTGACCGCCGACGCCATGATTGTGCCCCTGCGCAAGGGCCCGCCCCTGAACACGCTGCTGGCGACCATGATGCTGGGAACAGTGCTGCGCGAATCCATACGTCTTTTTTTCCCCGACGGCTCCAATCCCCAGACCTTTCCCGGGCTGCTGCCGGACTGGTCCTGGCAGAGCGGCAATCTCAACCTGCGTTTTGACAATATAGTCCTTTTCTGCAGCGGCGCCTGCATTATCGCGCTGGTCCACCTTGTCATCAACCGCACGCGCCTGGGCATGGCCATACGGGCGGTGGCCCAGGACGAGGAAGCAGCCCAGCTCATGGGAGTGAACTTCCGGTTCATAGTTCTGGCCACCTTTGCCCTGGGCTCCAGCGTGGCCGCTTTTGCCGGGGTAATGAACGGCATGTACTATAATGAAATAAATTTCGGGGTGGGCCTGCTTCTGGGGGCCATAGGCTTCAGCTCGGCGGTCATAGGCGGACTGGGCAACGTGTACGGCGCCATTCTGGGCGGCTTTATCTTCGCCTTTTTGCAGACCATAGGCGTGGTGGTCATGCCCTTTGCCAGCGCCTACAAGGACGTCTTCGCCTTCGGGGCGGTCATTCTGCTCATGGCCTGGCGTCCCACCGGACTCATAGCCGAACCCGCAAGCAAGAGGGTGTGATCCATGCGTCGTATGGCAGTCTTTTTCTCGGGGCCGGCCGGCTGCGTATTTCTCGCGCTCATCATTCTGGGCTGGAGCAATTTCTTCCTCCGGGCGGAAGAGCAGTTCCCCATTCTCGTCTATATGCTGCTGGTGGTTTTTCTGGGCTTTGTGGCCAATCTGCTCCATCTGGACGACTCCTTCCGCGCTTCCGTCGCCGGACATGAACGATTGTGGGATTTATGCCTGATTATCGTGATGGCGGCCCTGATCTGGCTGTTCCGGGAGGATCACTACAATCTTTTTCTGCTCGGCTCCATTATGGCCTATTCCATAGCGGTTCTCGGCCTGAACGTGCAGCTCGGCTACGCCGGAGTGATCAATTTCAGTTGCGCCTCCTTTTTCGGCATAGGCAGCTACACGGCCGCCCTGCTCATGACCCGCGCGGGAATTCCCCCTCTGCCGGGCCTTGTGGCCGGAGGCGTTGTGGCGGCGCTTATCGGCTGCGTCCTCCTCCTGCCGGTGTTGCGGACCTCCGGCCATTACGCCGCTCTGGTGACCATGGCTTTCGCCCTGCTTCTGAGGGTTTTTCTGGACGTGAGCGAGTGGTTCGGCGGGCCGCAGGGCATCACGGTGCAGCCCATGAGCCTTTTCGGTCTGGATTTTTCGCGGAATATCGTCTTCGGCGAGACGGAGTTGTCCTTTTACCTGAAGTATGACGCGGCTTTTCTTTTGCTTCTCTGCCTCGCCTTCAGCCTTGTGCGGCGGGTTGAGCGCTCCTGGATCGGTCTGGCCCTGGATGCGGTGCGTTCGGATGAAACCGCTTCCGCCTGCTTCGGCGTAAACATCATGCGCTGGAAGATTACCGCCTTTACTCTGGGCAACTTTCTCTCGGGCACGGCCGGAGCCATGTACGCCATGATGCTTGCCTACATCAGCCCGGCCAACTTCACCTTCGCCGACTCCCTGCTTTTTCTCTCCATCCTGCTTCTCGGCGGCATAGGCAATATACGGGGAGTTTTGCTGGCCACGGTTTTTGTGGTGCTCATTCCGGAGAAATTTCAGGTTATCCAGGAATACCGCTATCTTATTTATTCAGCTCTGGTTCTGCTCATGATAGTTTTCCGTCCCATGGGGCTTTTACCGCGCAGACCGCGCGTTTATTCCGGAGGCCGGGCATGAGCGCGCTGCTTTCATGTACCGGGCTCAGCATGCACTTTGGCGGGCTGACCGCTCTGGACAGTCTCGATCTTGAGGTGCGCGAAGGCGAGCTTCTCGGCCTAGTCGGCCCCAACGGTTCGGGCAAGACCACTCTGTTCAATGTGGTGACGGGCATCTACCGCCCCAGCGCGGGGAAGATTTTCTTAGCCGGCGAGGATATCACCGCGAAACCGCCGCAGGAGGTTTACCGCCGGGGCATAGCCAGAACTTTCCAGCGTTCGCGGCTTTGTCTCGATCTCTCCATTTTCGACAACATCATGATCGGCAACCACAAAACCCTGCAACTGGGTTTTATACACAATATCATCAGGCGCAAGGCTTTCAGGGCGGAGTACGAAAGCTGCATGGAAAAGGCGGCCGCGCTGTTGCGCGCCCTGAATCCGGATTTGCTGGATCGCGTAATGAAGCCCGTGGGGGATCTGAACATGATGGACCGCCGGCGGGTGGAAATCTGCAGGGCTCTGGTCAGCCGCCCCAGGCTGCTCTTTCTGGACGAGCCTTCCGCGGGCATGACCCACGATGAAACGCGGCAGCTTATGGATGAAATCATTTCTATGGACACGGGAGGGCAAAAGCTCTCCCTGGTGCTGATTGAACATGAAATGGAAGTTATCCGGCGCATCACCACCCGTTGCGTGGTGCTCAACTTCGGGCGTAAACTCTGTGAAGGCGATTACGAATCCGTCATTGCCGATCCCCAGGTACAGGAAGCTTATCTCGGAAGGGAACTGGAATGAGCGTGAAACGGGAGAAAGCCGGGTTCGAGCCTCTGTATATTGATAACGTCTATGTCGCTTACGGCAAGGCCGACGTCTTGAGCGACGTGAGCATGGAAATTCTGCCCGGGCGCATAACCTGCCTGCTGGGAGGCAACGGCGCGGGCAAGAGTACCCTGATCCGGGCCATTCTGGGCCTGACCCCGCCGCGCCAGGGGAGCATAGCCTTTGACGGCGTGGACATCACGCATGAGGCGCCGCACAGAATAGTGGCGCGGGGCATTGCCTGCATTCCCGAAGGACGGCGCATTTTCCCCAAAATGAGCGTGTATGAAAATCTGCTCATGGGCGCTTACCAGGAAAAATCCAGGGCCAGAATCCGGGCGACCCTGGAAAAGGTCTATGCCCTTTTTCCGCGTCTGGAAGAACGCAGCCGGCAACTGGCCGGGACCATGTCCGGCGGGGAGCAGGCCATGGTTTCCATCGGTCGCGGGCTGATGCGCGCTCCCAAGCTTCTGGTCATCGACGAGCCTTCGCTTGGGCTTTCGCCCGCTCTGGTCAATGAAAATTTCCGCATTATCAGGAAGATCTGCGAAGAAGGCACGGCGGTGTTTCTGGTGGAGCAGAATGTCCGCCAGACCCTGGCCATAGCCCACTACGGCTATGTGCTTTCCCAGGGGCGCGTCGTGGCCGGGGGCACGGCCGAAGATCTCAAAAAAGCGGAACAGGTGCAAAAGGCTTATTTCGGATAATTCCCTATGAAAACCGCAAGCCCCGAAGTACGCGCCATTGCGATCAAAGCATGCGCCTCCGGCATTCCAAGGCGACAAGTCGCGGATATTGTCGGCTATCACCTGAACAGCATCAACCGCTGGATTCATGAGTTCGAGCGGGAAAAACGGATTACCGCCTTGCCGCGGGGACATCGGCATTCCCTCTTTTCGGAGGAAGAGCGCCAGAAATTGGCTGAACTTCTTGACAAGAACGTCGATATGACATTGGAGGAAATCCGTTCATATTTTACAAAAGAGTGCTCATTGAATGCGATCCATAAACTTGTAAAATCGCTTGGGGTTGCCTCCAAAAAAAATTCCGGGGGCAAACGGGCAAGATCGCGAAGATGGCGTTCACAGGCCGGGCCTGATGACTGACTTGCCGGCTGCGGCCATACTGGGCCTGCTGGAGGGGCTCACGGAATTTCTGCCCGTTTCTTCCACCGGCCATCTTATCCTGGCCCGCTCCCTGCTTGGCCTCAGCGGCGGAGTGGTGGACTCCTTTACCGTCGTGATCCAGTCGGGGGCCATTCTGGCGGTGCTGGTGCTGTACCGGCAGCGTTTTCGCGCCTTGCTGCCCTTTGCCCGGCGTCCGCCGGGGAGCGGGCGTTTTTCCGGCTTCCACGGGCTGCTTCTGCTCGGACTCACCAGTTTGCCCGCCTGTCTGGCCGGTCTTGCGGCCCATTCGGTCATCAAGGAGCGTCTTTTCAACCCGGCGGCGGTAGCTCTGGCTTTGATCGCGGGCGCGCTCTGCATGTTGTTTCTGGAATACCGCAAAAGAGAGCCGCGCTTTCTGACTCCGGACGAGATAACGCCCGGACTGGCCCTGGGCATAGGCCTGTGCCAGTGTCTGGCCCTCTGGCCCGGTTTTTCGCGCTCCGCCGCAACCATTATGGGAGGAATGCTGCTGGGGGTCTCCAGGGGAGCGGCGGCGGAATATTCCTTTATCGCCGCCGTGCCCGTCATGTTCGCGGCCACAGCTTTTGATCTCTGCGTCAACCTGGGGAGCATGGGCTGGGAAGAGCTTCCCTTCTTTGCCGTGGGGCTGGCAGCGGCTTTTCTTTCAGCCCTCGCGGCCATCAAGGGTTTTCTGAGCGTTCTGGGCAGGATCGGGCTGGCGCCTTTCGCCTGGTACCGCCTGCTTCTGGCGCCTCTGACCTACTGGTTTTTCAGCTGACTTCCGCCGCTTTTTTGAGAGGCCCACTTGGGCGTCCGGCGGCGAAACAAGCTTCGCCCGCGCCTTCGTGGCGGGCGGCGCGGGGAGAGGACGCTCCTGACACCGAAAGCCGGGTCAGGCGTCTTCTGAGGCCAGGGCTTTGTCTATGGGGCCGGCCTCGGGCAGATTAATCTCCTTCCGGATGCCGCCGCGATGCGTAAGAGCGTGAAACCAATGCCTGTAGAGCATTCTGTCGACAAAAAGGAGCTTGCATTCCAGGTGCGGATTCATTTTGCCGATAAAGCGCCCGGCGATCCGCTCATTCATCCCGGCATCGCAATCGGGAAAGACGCACTGAAAGAAAGTGCGATCCCCTTCGGATTCAAAAGTAATGAACTCGGCCTGAAAATCCTCCAGAATGGCGGCGGCGGACGCCTTGATCCCGTTTTCCAGATCCAGCAGGGCGTCATAGCTGAGTTCGGGCGCATAAATAATCTGCCCAAAAAGTTCAACCCGGTGTTTCGGCATTACAATCCTGCGGAATCAGCCCTGCATCCGGCGGACAAAATCGGCGACGTCATCCGGACAGCTTACGGTAAAGGCGTCATAGGCGCCGGCGGCAACGGGGGGAGACAGGATCTGCTCCACCATCCTGGCCAGCACGTTTTTGGGGGAACATTCGACGAACATATTCATTCCATCGTTAAACAGGTTTCGCACCGTGTCAATCCAGTATACGGAAGAAGTCATCTGCCGGAGCAGCAGACTCTTGATCTCCTCGCCCCGGCTTGCGGCCCTGCCGTTCACGTTACAGTATACAGGAAAACGCGGATGAGAAAAAGCGCATTTATTTATGGCCAAGGACATTTCCCTGGCGGCCTCCTCCATCAGCGGGCTGTGGAAAGCTCCGGATACGGCCAGGGGAAGAACCCGCCCTTTCAGCTCGCGCGCTTTTGAGGCCAGACATTCAAGGGCCTGCCGGGAACCGCTGGCCACAAACTGGGACGGAGTGTTATAATTGGCCAGAATCAATACCTCCTGGCCGTTGGCGCAAGCTTCCAGGGCAAGTTTCACCGCTTCCTCGGCCCGGGGCAGATCCAGCTTGAGGATAGCCGCCATGCCTCCTTTGCCTTCGGGGTCAGCCTCAGCCATCAGGCGGCCGCGCAGGCTGACCAGTTCCAGAATCTGCTCCGGGCCGAGTACGGAAGCGGCGGCCAGAGCGCAGTATTCTCCCAGGCTGTGCCCCGCCGCCCCGGACGGCTTGATGTGGGGGGCCAGCGCCATCCACAGGCCGATATTCGCTGTGACCAGCGCGGGTTGCAAATTCCGCGTGTTGTCCAGGTTCTCGCCCCCTTCCCAGTAAAGGCCGCGCAGAGGGATGCGGCTGATTTTTTCGGCTTTTTTCCAGAGATCCATGATCTCCGGATTGCTTTCGGCCAAGCCGCGGCCCATGCCGATTTCCTGAGCTCCCTGGCCGGAAAAAAGCAACGCTGTTTTTGAACTTGTCATTTTTTGCCTCATTGCGTTATGGCTCCGCCGGAGCTTCGTCGCGCGTCGCCCGGCGGCGGCGCGCGGGCCGACTTGTCTGAGCCTGCGGGGTATGCCCTGAAATTTCTGCATTTACAGTGCGTAAAACAGCTGCTAATGTCAAGAACCGCGGTTTTGCGAATTTGCAGGGAAAACAGAGTCTGAATCAAGAGGACCGGGCTTGCTCCGGCGTTGCCCGGCAGAGCGGGCCAGGATGCCGAAAAAAGACGTACTCCACCATTTCCGGCATATGTCGGCCGCCTTCAGAATTTCCGTGCAGGGCCTGAAAACGGCCGCGAAATCTGAAACCGCCTTCAAACAGGAACTTCTGGCCCTGTTTGCGCTCCCGGCAGCGGCGTATTTCTGCGGAGTGCGTCCGGGCGGCATCGTGGCGATTATTGCGGGATGGCTTCTGGTCATGGCCTGCGAGCTTTTGAATATGGCCATTGAAAGCGTGTGCAATCTGGTTTCCCCGGAACTTAATCCGCTGGTTAAAATCGCCAAAGACGCGGGTTCAGCCGCCGTTTTTCTGGCCATACTCGGCAACGTGGTCTGCTGGTTGTACCTGTTGCTCCCATAGCAGGCTGTAATTTTTATGGAACTTGCAATGCGCCGTATCTTCAGAATCTTGTCCGCAGCGGGACTGCTCTGCCTGCTGCTCCCGGCCGGGAACATACTTCCCGCTCTGGCCTCATCTCCGGAAAAGGTGCTCAACCTGGCTGTTTCCGCGGATATTATTTCTCTTTATCCGTACGCGGAACTCTCGGGGGAAAGCATACGCTACTGTCATCTGGTCTTTGATCCGCTGGTGCGCTGGAACAAAGACATGAAACTGGAGCCGCGTCTGGCTGAAAGCTGGGAGCAGATCGATCCCAGGACCATGCGTTTTCGCCTGCGGGAAAATGTGGTTTTTCACTCCGGCAATCCTTTTACCGCCGGGGACGTGGTCTGGACCGTCAACCGTCTGAAGGATTCCCCGGCCTATATGGCCCTGTTTGAGCCCTTTGCCTCGGCCAGGGCCGTGGACGAGCACACGGTGGAGATCAGCACGCACAGGCCTTACGGCCTTGTGCTGAATCTGGCCACGTACATCTTTGTGCTGGACAGCCGCTTTTACAAGGGCGAAGGGGGCCGTTCCGTAGAAGGCCGGCCTGCTTCCGCCGGTCTGCGCGCCTCCGGCACAGGTCCTTTTATTCTGGAACAATGGACGCGCAACGCGGAGATGCTTCTCCGGGCCTTTACCGCTTACTGGGGCGAGCGCGGCAATGTGGACCGCATACGCGCCACTGTAATCAAAGATGGCGCCAGACGGGTGGATTCGCTGTTTTCGGGAGCAGTCGACATGATCCTGACGGTGCCCAGCCAGGACTACGGCCGCCTGCTCAAGGACAGGCGCGTCCAGTTCGCGGCCATGAACAGCTCAAGGCTCATCCTCATTCAGATGAACGCCGGGCGGCGCAAGGAACTGGCCGATCCCAGGGTGCGCGAGGCCATTATCCGGGCCACGGACAATGAAGCCCTTGTCAACACCATTATGCGCGGCTATCCTGTGGCCGCGACTCAACAGATCCCGCCGCATATGGACGGATACAATCCGGATCTGCCTCCCCGTTATAATCTGGGAAGAGCCAGGCAACTGCTCAGCGAGGCTGGTTACGCCAACGGGTTTTCCCTGACCATGCTCAGCCCCGATGACCGCTATGTGAATGACGAAAAAATCTCCAGAGCCTTCGTGAACATGCTGGCGAAAATCAACATCCGGGTTGAGCTCACAACCTTGCCGACGGAGCGGTTTTTTGAGGAATTTGACGCCAAATCAGCGGATCTCCAGTTGATTGGCTGGCATCCGGATACCGAAGACGCAGCCAACTTCAGCGAATATCTCCTGATGTGCCCCGATGCGGATACCGGCTACGGGATATACAACAGCGGCAATTACTGCAATAAAAGGCTGGACGAACTGACCCTGGCCTGCCAGACGGAAACGGACCATGCCAGGCGCAATGCCATGCTGCGGGAGATTGAAAAAATTGCCTATGACGACGCGGCTTTCATTCCTTTATATTTTGAGCACTACGCCTGGGCAGCCGGCATGAAGCTGAAAAATTTCAGGGAAATACTGATTCCCGCGAATATCCCCTACCTCGGAGATCTGATTCTGGATTGACCCCGTGCCCCTTCCCCCGGGCGCACTGCTGATAAAAGCGGAGAGGTAGCGAAGTTGGCCGTAACGCGCCCGACTCGAAATCGGGTTGCCGCCGAGAGGCGGCACGTGGGTTCGAATCCCACCCTCTCCGCCAGAATGAATTCCAGAGAAATCCGCTTGGTTCCTAAAAATCCAAGCGGTTTCTTCATGTTAGAGCATTTGACTTCCCAGAAAGGCATTATCCGCGTGTGCTACTGGCTGAAGCATGGCCGCGGGCTGACGCGGAGCACAAGCATGGCGGGAAGCGGAGTAAAGATTGATCTTAGATACGATGCCCTGCAAATTTTGGTCGGAGTGAGAGGACTCGAACCTCCGACATCATGCTCCCAAAGCATGCGCGCTGCCACCTGCGCCACACTCCGCCGAAACATATGTTAGCAACTTGTTCGGACAAGGCAAGCAAAAAACATCATCCTCAAAATCCTTGCCTATGGCATGGCAATCAGGTATCCATGCTCAACTGCGGGGCGATTTTCCGGTGTTGCAGAGGTTGAACCATCCGTTTCAGGAGGCGGGCCTGATTTTTGCCACACACATAACAAGTCCCTCTGCCGCGCCTGGAGCTAGTACCCGCGCGGCTTTCAGTCTTTTCTTACCTGCATCTCCACAATTTTCGGCTCTGCCTCATCTCAAAGGGAGGCAGAGCCTTTTCGTATTGGCGCGCAGGAGCTTCTCAAAAATATTACTCCTGCTGTTACCACCGCTTCTGCTCCCTTTTTCGGCTCAGGCCATGAACGCAAAGGAGTGTGGGATGCGTTGTGCTTGGATTTGCCCGCCTATGCCTCTGTCCTGCCTTTGGCTGAAGGCGATAGTGCGGCAGCGGGGAGTTTTCTGGGCCTGGGGTTCAGAGTTGAATTCCGAGGGCTGGCTGCCGGCTTTGCCGGTCGCCCGCCGCCGAATCACCAGTTGACGCCCAAAAGCTCGAAGTAATCCTGCGGATGGGCGCAGGCCGGACATTGGTGCGGCGCTTCTGTCCCTTCGTGCACATAGCCGCAGTTCCGGCAGCGCCACTTCACCGTCTGGGGGCGCTTGAACACGCATCCCGCCTTGATGTTTTCGGAAAAAGCCAGAAAGCGGGTTTCGTGCCACTGCTCGGCCACGGCTATATTGCGCATGACCGAGGCGATTTCGCTGAAGCCCTCGGATTCGGCGATTTTGGCGAAGCCGGGATACATTTCAGTGTACTCGTGGCGTTCCCCGGCGGCTGAATTGCGCAGATTTTCCTCGGTCCCGCCGATAATCCCGAAGGGAAAAGCCGCGGCTATTCCGGCTTCGCCCCCGTCCATGAATTTGAACAGGCGCTCGGCGTGCTCTTTTTCCTGAGCGGCGGTTTCCGTAAAAATGTCCGAGATTTGCACAAAACCGTCCTTTTTGGCCTTGCTCGCGAAAAATGTGTAGCGGTTCCTGGCCTGAGATTCGCCGGCAAAGGCCGTGAGCAGATTCTTTGCCGTGACGCTCCCTTTCAAGGATTTCATAAAGGTGCCTCCTCTGGTCCGCCCGCATTTTGGGCGGCGGGCGTTCCGGTAATGACTTGTTGCCGCGTCCGGGCGGACGCTTGGGGCTTACTCTAAACCATTCGGCAGTTGATTTCCAGCGGAGAGATTCTCCGCCTGCTCCGCTCCCGGTTCCGGGACGGCGGGTCCGGAACCGGGCGGAATGAACCTCTGCCGGAAAGCTCCGGTTGCTGTTTGCCGGGAAATGCCCTATGAGAAATTGAGACGTTCTCCGGACATATGATGAAAAATTACAACAACAGCACCTTTGCCGTAATTCTTTTTTTCGCCTCTTCCTTTATAGTGCTGATCATATCTATCTATACGAATGTAATGATAAATTCCATTTCGGTATTTTTGAAGGACAATATCGAGATGCGTCTGCTGGCCACAGCCATGGCGGCGGCAAAAGTGGCCACGGCCGAAGAACTGGCCCGGCTTGCCGGGCCGGCGGATATGGATTCTCCGTTGTATGCGGATATAAGAAAGCGTCTGATCTCCTTTGCGGACGAGAACCGCATCCTCTACGCCATTACATGCGCAAGACCGATGATGGCCAGACGCAGTTCATAGTGGACAACGACCTCACGGAGGATACTGTAAACCTGCTGAGCCCGCCCGTGGACATGGAGGAAAGCCCGGCCAGCGCCTTTGAGGGCGCGGCGGCCACGGCCGGGCTGGGCAATTATTCCGTGGGCTATGCCGGGCTTCTTTCGGCCTTCGCGCCGGTGTTCGACGCGCACGGACGGGTGACGGCCATTGCCGGGGTCGACCTGCAGGACGAACGCATCCTGCAGGTGCGCGGCAGCATCTCCAGGCTCGTCATCATGTTGCTGCTTTCCATGATCGCCGTCATTGCCAGCGGCTGCCTCAGCCTTTTTCTGTATCGCAAAAAGGAGAATACGCTCCAGAAGCGTCTTTCGCAGCAGGAGCTCATGTCAAAACTTTCACAGAGCTTTATTTCTTCGGAAAGCACGGCGACGCTTATAGATAATGCCTTGCGCATCACGGGCGAATTTCTCGGCGTGACGCGCATGCTGATTTACGCGGCCAGGCCGGGCGAGGAGGGGGAGCATGTCGCCCACGCCTGGAAAGGCGCGGCTGAAAGCGGCGTCGCTCCGGATGTTTTCGGCAGCCTGGTGCCGGGCTTTTTCCCCGAAGCCCAGCCTGCCGGGGAAAGCGTTCCCATTATTTCCTGCGCCGACAGTCGGGAAGCGGACGAATACCGGCTTATGGCCCTGGCCGGGATCAGGGCCTTTGTCTGGGTGCCGCTGTACGCCGGAGGGAGCTTATGGGGACTGTTCAGCATGGAGGAATGCTCAAGGCCGCGCCAATGGAGCGAAAGCGATGCGCAGCTCGCCGGCCTTGCCAGCAGCCTTATCGCCGTAGCCGCGGAACGCGACCTCATAGACAGGGAACGCATGGAAGCCCTCGAGCAGGCCAGACGCTCAAGCCGCGCGAAAAGCGATTTTCTCTCCAACATGAGCCATGAAATGCGCACGCCCATGAACGCGATCATCGGCATGACCTCCATAGCGCGAAGCGCTTCCGACCTGGAAAAAAAGGATTATTGCCTGAAAAGGATAGAGGGGGCCTCCACGCACCTGCTCGGCGTTATCAACGATATCCTGGACATGTCGAAAATCGAGGCAAACAAGCTGACTCTTTCCGGCGTGGAATTCAATTTTGAGAAAATGCTCAGGAACGTGGTGGAGGTGGTCAGCTTCCGCATGGAGGAAAAGAAGCAGAATTTCAGCGTGCGCATAGACAGGGATATTCCGTTCACCCTGATCGCCGACGATCAGCGTTTGGCGCAGGTTATCACCAACCTTCTTTCCAACGCCATGAAATTCACGCCGGAGCGGGGGGCTATACGCCTGGAGGCGAGTTGCGCGAAAAGAGAGGAGCGGGTCTGCGAGCTGCGGGTGGAAGTCAGGGATACCGGGATCGGCATTTCCAGAGAGCAGCAGTCGCGTCTGTTCTCCTCCTTTGAGCAGGCGGAGAGCGGCACAGCCCGCCGTTTCGGCGGCACCGGCCTCGGGCTCGCCATATCGAAGCGCATCGTTGAAATGATGGGCGGCCGGATCTGGGTGGAATCCGAGCCGGACAAAGGCTCTGTCTTTATTTTTGCCGTGCGGGCCGGAATTGGCGCCAAAGAGCGCGGGGAGCCGCTGAATCCGGGCTTGAATCCTGAAAATATACGCGTGCTTGCCCTGGACGACAGCCGAGAGGAGCGGGAGTATTTTGAAGACATAGCGCAACGCCTGGGCCTTAATTGCACTGCGGCCGGCGGCTACGAGGAAGTGGGGGCCGCGCTTGAGCGCGGTGGCGCCTGCGATCTGTGTTTTGTGGATTGGAAGACGTCCGGAGCGGAAGGGATGGAATTTGTCCGCCGTCTGAAGAGCCGTTTTGCCGTAAAGGCCGTGGCGCTCATGTGAGGTAGTCTCGACTTGATCTGACAGTTTCCCTTGCGAAAAAGGGGGAACTCCGTTTTGATGGAAGTGTAAACGAACCATCAACCGGGCACTATGCCCAACGGAGATTCCCAA
>JAISOL010000049.1 GCA_031275645.1 Deltaproteobacteria bacterium | reverse complement strand
CTGGGATTATTGAGAAAGAATATCCTTATATAAAATCCATGCTGTTGTGACCAACCGCGCTATTGATGCCGAAAAACTCTTGCCTTGGTATTATAAGCGTTGCGGCCATAGTGAAGAAGCGCATGCCGTGTTGAAAAACGAATTGGCCGGCGGTGTTCTTCCGTGTGGAAATTTTCACGCCAATAGTATCTGGTGGTGGATAGCGGTAATCTCCCACAACATCCACTCCCTGTTCAAACGCTTGCGCTGTGATGAAACGTGTCAGCGAGCCCGCTTAAAACATATACGCTTTCATATAATCAACATCGCCGGGCGTATCGTGGAGCGCGGCCGCAAACAAAGACGTGGTGGATTCTGGAATACTTTCCTTGTGGACGTCCATACCTACATAGAGTATCTTTTTCATCGGTCTGTCCTCCTTGATTGTGGCTCTGTGCCGTTTTATGCCTGAAGCATAACCCACGCGGCTCAAGAGTGGACAGACTTTTGTTTGGCCTCGGTCAATCATTATATCTCTAATTTAGGGAGAGGAGGGTGTCAATTCTATGCTTTCTTCCCTGACCAGCCGGGTCGCGCGCTCGATCCGGAAGCACTTCAGCACGGGCTCGGCGCCGGCCAGAGAGAGGATGCAGCAGCTTGCGGCGGGATCATAGGCCAGATTGATGTCCTCGTCCGAAGGACGCGCGGGCGTGTTCGGATGGGAATGGAAACTGCCCAGAAGAACGAGGCCGAGAGAGCGCATATCCCTTATCGCCTCAAGCTGCGCCTGGGGAGGGATGCTGAAGTGTTCGGGGCAGGCGTCGGGGTTGTTCAGCGTATAGACCTTTTCCACCTGTCTGGCGTCTTCCTCGAGCCTGCCGGCAATGAGCCCGCAAGCCTCATTGGGCAGCCCGGCCCGCGCGTGCTCCAGAATACGCAGGTAATCCGACAGCTTCAGGCGGAGCCGCATTATCTGAAATCGCAGGCGGCCGGCGTGTAGTCCACAGGCGCGGTTATGGACGGATGTTCGCCGCAGACAGGGCAATCCGCCCTGCGGGGCAGATCTATCCCGCGGAAGGAGGTCTTCAGGGCGTCGTAGGTCAGAAGCCTGCCGGTAAGCAGCCCGCCTGTGCCCGCAAGGTATTTGACGGCCTCCATAGCCTGGAGGGAGCCGACGACCCCGGCCAGGGCCCCTATCACCCCGGCCTGCCGGCAGGTGGGCACGGCTTCCGGGGGAGGCGGATTTTTAAAAAGGCAACGGTAGCACGGCCCCTCTCCCGGCACATAGGTAAGCAACTGGCCGTTGAAACGCAGTATGCCGGCGTGGGAAAAAGCCTTGCCGGCCAGAACGCAGGCATCGTTGATCAGGAATTTCGCCGGAAAGTTGTCCGTGCCGTCTATAATGAAATCATAATCCCGGATAAGCTCCATTATGTTGCCGGCATCAGCAAAAGCGCGGATCGCCCGCACCTCTATTTCGGGATTCACGGCGAGCATGCTCGCGCGGGCGGAATCCGCCTTGGGTTTGCCCAGATCGGCGGTGCCGTGTATAATCTGGCGCTGGAGATTGGAGAGATCCACCTCGTCCGCGTCAATAATGCCGATGCGCCCCACCCCGGCGGCGGCCAGATAGAGCGCCGCCGGCGATCCCAGGCCTCCGGCTCCGACAATCAGCACGCTCCCCCGGCTCAGCCTTTTCTGGCCCCGCAGGCCGAATCCCTTCAGGATTATATGGCGGGAATAACGCGCAAGCTGCTCACCGCTGAAGGACATTAGCGGCCGCCGCCCATGAAATAGAGGAATTCCACCCTGTCTCCGTCCTTGAGCGCGGTGGACTCGAAACCCCCGCTTTCCACAAAGGAGTCGTTGAGAGCCACCGTGACATAGATGGGGGTTTCCACCTTTTCCAGCTCAATCAGCCGGGTCAGGTTGAGATCGTCGGGATATTCCTTGGGATTACCGGCTACAATAAGAATCATCTCGTCTCTCCAAAAAAAGTGAAGTCCCGGCGCTCAGTTTTCGAGTTTACGGACCAGCAGAGAGCAGGTGCCGTCTCCGTTATCCGTGAGCCTGAGCACCTGGTGTCCCTCGTCCTTCAAACTGAGCGGGACATTGCGCGCCGCTTCGCCGTCGTTCAGGCGAATTTCCAGAATCTGCCCTTCCTCAAGCTCGTCAAGCGCGGCCACGGCTCTGACAAAAGTGAGGGGACAGAGCACATCCGTCACATCCGTTACGGCATCGGGGCGGAAAGGCTCCATTCGGGCATCAGGCACGCGGAACCTCCGCTTGCACGCTTTTTTCAAACACGTCCCAACCGGCGCGCTCTATGGCGCTCAGAAAGCGCTCTCCAGGCCTGCCGTATTCGTCGAAAAAATCCAGAGCCGCGTCCGCGGCCCGGAACAAGGTTTCCGTATCTCTGAGCGGGGGCAGGATCTGCCGGCCCTGGGCGATGCGGTTCCCGAAAAGCCCGCCGAAGGAAAGCAGATAGCCGGGCTCCCCCTTCCAGGCTCCCGCCGGGCAGGCCTTGACGCAGCGGCCGCAGTTGTTGCACAAATTCTCATCCATGATGAGGGCGTCTTCCCTGAGGGAAATAGCGCCCTGCCGGCAGGCTTTGACGCACACTCCGCACAGGCTGCAGGCCGCGCTCGACCAGGAGACGAAATACACGCCCTTCACGCCGAAGTCGTTTTCTTCCGCCTTCAGGCAGTTGTTGCGGCAGCCGGTTACCCCGAACTTGAACTTGTGCGGCAGTTCCCGCCCGAAATAACGTTCGGAAATGCTCCGGGCCAGGGCATAGGTGTCTATGCAGCCGCCGGGGCAGACCGCGCTGCCCTGGCAGGCGGTCACGGTGCGCACCCTGGGTCCGCACACTCCCGTAAACACGCCCTTGGAGACAAGTTCGGCCTTGACTCTCTCCACATCGGAAAGCTTTATGAAAGGAATTTCCACACCCTGCCTGGCTGTGAGGTGAACGCGCCCGCGCCCGTATTTTTCCGCAATCCCGGCTATGGCCGCGAGCTGGGAGGCCTCAAGCTCCCCGCCCACTACCTTCAGGCGCATGGAAAAATGATTTTTCTGCTTCTGGCGCATGAAGCCGCCGTTTTTCAAAGCCGCATAATCCACAGCCACGATACGCTCCGTTGTTTGAACAAACCTTATACAAGCCGCCGGGCTTAGAGGAAGGAAGTATTCATTATATGCTTATAAGATTTTGTACTATGGGCGGCGGCCGCCGGAGCAGGCGGACGCCTGGGGCGCAGGAAACCCGCGCCTAAAATATTTGTTGCTTTTATCAGCGGCCCGGGTTAAACAACGGTCATTCAGCCCGGTTTCAGGAAGTGGTTTATGCGGAGAGAGAACAAAAGCACCCGTCAAAACGGAGACGACTGTGAAATCAGGCCTGAATTACCACAATCGGACCTGAATCTGGAGATTTTGGCCCGGTTCTTGCTCTCTCTCTCTCTCTCTCTCTCTCTCTCTCTCTCTCTCTCTCTAACTTAACAGCCGCCGCCAACCGCGCCTTTATCCTCATAAAGCGCGGTTTCAGCCATTTTTTCAACCTTGCTCCCTTTGGGGGGCGGGGCTTTTTTTTGGAATAACCGGTAACTATTCCTCCAAACAGAAAGGTGACCATGAAGAGATCGTTCCAGCAAATTTTTTACTGGTGCAGGCTGCTGATTGTATTCGCGTTGTTCCCGGCGCTTGCCGCTTGCGGCCGGCCGCCCCTTGCGGATGATTCTCCGCAATACCGGGACGGGCATGTAACTGTGGCTTTTGCCGGAGTTTCCTTTACCGGGGATTTTAAGGACAACAAAAAAAATTATCCGTATAGCTACGAAATCGTTACCCGGACGGCCAAGGACAGTCTCGACCGTATTCTGGGGGAAAAACTGCTGGCCAGGGCGGCCGGCAATCCCAACGTCAGTTTTCACCTCGGGCTGCTCAATATGGAGGAAGCGGCCGAAGCGATTGCCGTTTCTTTTGCCATAGATCTGGAGAAGGTGTCCGTCAGTGAAATCGCCGAAGGGTACAAGACTGTCGTCAGTATTTATTCGGAAATTCTGGCTTTTGATTTTAAGGAAAAAAAGATCATCGGCACCTACCCTCTTAATTTCGAGTACATTACCCTGTTCAAGCATAATCCCACGGAAAAGGAAATAAAGGATATTTTTCTTGCGCTCTACCTTGGCGGCAATCCGGAAATTAAAACCAATATTCTGGACTACGCGGCGGAGCAGATCGCCAAAATCAGGTTTTACCGCCACGCGCCGCACCGTCTGAAGGTCAGCGAAGTGAGCCTTGGGGAAAGAGCCGTGGAGGTTCTGCAAGAACTCAAGGCGGACCCGGAGGAGTTTAAAACCTTCCTGGCGCAGGGCTTTGGAGCGTACCTTACTTCCAATCAGGGCGTATCCGTGCTCCCCTACACCAAAGGGCAGGCCATAGGTTCCAAAATGTCCGCGCGTTTCTCCAACGGCACTGTCTATAACATGGAAATTCCCGAGGGCGATTACAGCGTGAAGCTCACCTTGCGCAACCTCAGAGCCGAGAGCGCCCGTGAGCGGAGCGTGATGATCTGGGCCTATTTTGCCTACCTGAATATTCAGATAACTCAGGATGATCTGAACGAGGTTTATTTTGATTGGCTCTAGTTGCTTTAATTATTGAAATGTAGTAGATGGTCGGTCAGAGGTGAACATGAAAAGAAGAGATTTTTCAGCTTTTCTGACCAAAATCTGCTCATTGAGTCCAAAACAAA
>JAISOL010000043.1 GCA_031275645.1 Deltaproteobacteria bacterium | reverse complement strand
CGGATCGGGTACTTGCCCCAGACAATCCCATAAGGTAGCCAGTTCAGTTTGCATATGCATTCCTCCGTGGCCATATTTTCTAAAATTTTTCTAAAAAATCAAGAACAGAATGACCCTGTTCAGGAGCGGGCGGACTTGACTTTGTCCCGCAGGGTTTATAAGAAATAATTCAGACGCGCGCCGGACGTCTTTAAATAAACCCGCTTCAGGCTGACCGGCGCCTCCCCCCGGCCGCCTTGAGCAAAAAAGCCAGGATGGTGCATTGTATGGCCCCCAGTATGACCCAGCTTCTTATTATCTTATTGGTGGTGGTAGTTTTGTTCGGCGCTAAAAAACTTCCGGAAATAGGCGGCGGGCTGGGCAAGGCCATTAAAAATTTCAAAAAGGCTTCTCAGGAACCGGATGAAATCGACATTACCCCCGCAGCCAAAAAGACGGAACCGGCCGAAGAAAACAAAAAAAGCTGATCCGGGGCGCGCAAAAGCTGTTTATAGCGTACCGCGCTTACCCGCAGGGTAAGTTATGTTCTTATTTTGAATTTCAACAAAAAACGAGGAAATTCTCATGGCAAAAATTCGTGTGGGTATAAACGGTTTCGGACGCATCGGGCGTCAGGTCTTCAGGGCCATCCGGCGGGATTACGCCGACAGCATTGAAATTGTGGGCATTAACGATCTTTTTGACGCGGACACCAATTTTCACCTCCTGGAATACGACACCAACTACGGCCGCGCCCATCTTGACATAAAAGTGGAAGGCGAGACGGTGCGCGTGAATGACTGGAAGGTGCGCAGCCTGGCCGAACGCGATCCCAAACTTCTGCCCTGGGGCGAGCTGGGAGTGGATGTGGTCATTGAATCCACGGGGATTTTCCGCAGCGCCAAAGACGCGGCCGTACACATCGCCAGAGGCGCAAAAAAAGTCATCATCACCGCCCCGGCCAAAGATGAGGACATAACCATAGTCATGGGCGTAAACCACAAGGATTACGATCCGGGCAAACACCATGTGGTTTCCAACGCCTCCTGCACCACCAACTGCCTGGCGCCCATAGCCCATGTGCTGCAAAAGGAGTTCGGCATCAGGCACGGGGCCATGACCACCGTCCACGCCTACACCAACGATCAGCGCATTCTCGACCTGCCGCACAAGGATCTGCGCCGGGCCAGGGCCGCCGCCTGCAATATCATACCCACCTCCACCGGAGCGGCCGAGGCTGTCGCCAAGGTGGTGCCCGCCCTCAAGGGAAAATTCAAAGGCTACTCTCTGCGCGTGCCGGTGCCGACAGTCTCCATTGTGGATTTTACCGGAGTGCTGGAAAAACAGACCGACACGGAAGGCGTGCTGGCGGCTCTGCGCGCCGCCGCGGACGGCCCCCTGAAAGGCATTCTGGGCGTCAGCGACGCGCAACTGGTTTCTTCGGACTTCAAGGGCGACTCCCGCTCTTCCATTGTCGAATCCGAATATACCGGCGTACAGGACGGCAATCTGGTCAAAGTCGTCTCCTGGTATGACAATGAATGGGGCTACTCCTGCAGGGTAAGCGATCTGGTGCGCCTGATGGGCGAAAAAGGATTCAAATAGGCAATTTCAAGACTCCGGAGAGGGGCTCCCGCGCCTCTCCGGAGTCTTTTCGCTTCTCAACGGCCCAAACCGTTTTTGTCGTCAGCGTGCCCGGCCGTAAGAAGGGTTTTGGGCAAATTCCCGCTGTCGGCGTTTTCCGGGCCGAAGTTCACCAGGATCATCCCGCAGAAGGCTTTCTCGCGGTAGAATTCCACCCTGAAGACATTTCCGCCCTGATCCAGGGAAAAAGACGGAGCGAAATCCGCCCGCTCAAGCCTTACGTCAGCCTCGCTCCCGTTGACTTCCTTTTTCGCTCCTATGGCGTTCACCCGCAAGGAGTTTTCGTCCCGTACCATAAAGTGGCTGTTCACCCTGACCATATCGCCTATGTTGACGCTGAAAGCCCGGTCATCCACCAATAGATTGACCGTCTGCACCGACTCGTCAAAAGGCATGTATTCCGGCGTAAATCTGGTCAGAGTGCGGTTGCCGTAAATTACCCTCCACTGCCCGTCTCCGGTCAGCACGGTCAGCAGGGGGTTGCTCGGCTCCGGCGCTAGATCCGGGCCCTGCCGCACCGGGATGAAACCGCGGGTGGTTACGCGGGCGTTATCCAGTTTAAGAACCGTGCGCTTGTTATACAGCCTGATGGAAATATCCTTGTTCAAAGCCAGGGCCACTCCGGCGGGCGAAAGATGAAATTTGCGCTCAAACTCAATGCCCATTTCGCGCATAAAGGCCTCCAGCAGACAGGAATGATAATATACGCGGCTTTCCGCCGGCAGCTCCTTGCTGGTTTCCAGGCCGAAAGCGGCCTTTCCGGCGCATACGGCGAAGTAGCTGAGGGTTTTTTCCATTTCCAGGTCAAAATTGCGGGTGGTGGTGTTTTTTATGTGGTAAACATGGGCATAGCGCAGGAGCCGCACATTGACCCTGTCCAGCACCCGCCCGGCCATGCCCTGGAGATCCTGAAAACGCGGATTCTGCGCGACCTCGTCGTCCACTCTTTCCTGATCGATTACTATGCACTGTCCCCAACGTTTGGGGTTGAAGCGATCGTTTTCCCACTTGGGGCGGTAAAAACCGCTCCCGTCGTGCAGGTTAAGCACCAGATCCACCTTCGGATCCAGGATTATATTCTGGATATTGCGCACGGCCTCAAATTGCGGGTCCTGGGGGGATATATAGGCGAACTTGCGGTTCATGTCGCCATACACGCCGCGCGAACTGCGAATAATGCTGAGAAAGTTGAGATTGGGCACCACCCAGACATTGCCCTTCTTTATGGTGTAATGGGTAGCCAAAAGGGAAGCGGCCGAAAATCCCCCCGGCTCGTCTCCCTGTATGCCGCCCACCACCAAAAGAGTCGGACCGGAACCGCTTTCCAGCTTGTGCAGGGTAAAATCCGGAAAAAACGTATCGCCGCGCTGTCCGCTCCCGGCGGCTTGCGCCGAAGGGAGAAGCGAAGCGAAAAAAAACAGAAAAACGGCCGCGAATAAACGCTTCATGCTTATGCTCCGGAAGATTGGCGCAAGACGAATTCTCCGCATTGCCCGCGGCAATCTCAAGTAATATTGACGTTATTTACGCCGGCTGCGCCAGACCCAGGGGGCGACGGGATTCTCGTCCGCCCACAGCCCGCGTCTGTTCAAACGCGCCTCTCCTTCAAGAGCCAGCCAGGCAAGACAGCGCAAGTCCGGACAATAATCGCGATATACCCAGGCGTGGCCGTTCCGCAGCAATTCCTCATTCAGGCTGCGCCCGTCGGGCAGGCGCAGTTCCGCAACCAGCCGGTTATAGCGATCCCTGTCCCGTACCTCTATCTCCACCTCTTGCAACATAACCAGAGCGGAGACAAAAGAGCCGGCCTCCGCTCCCCAGGGCTGCCCGGATTCAGGGGCGTCCACGCCGTAGAGCCGGATTTTTTCCATATCCCGCTCCCGACTGAATAAAGTCAGCGTGTCGCCATCGGCCACCCGGATTACTCGTCCGGGAGCCAGAGTATATACAGCCAGGGAAGAGAGCAGGGCAAAAAGCAGAGAGGCGAGATAAACAAAGCCCTTCAGCCCGCGCGGCACCCTCACCGGCCAGCGCGGCAACCGGCGGAGGGGAGTGTTCCCCGGCCAAAATCCGCCCGCGCCCGGAACTCTACGTCTCATTTTCCGGTTTATCCTCAGCGCTCTCAAGCCGGCCGTAAACCGCGCACAAGTCGTGAAGACGCCGGAATACCGCAGGCACGTCCGGCCCTCCCGAAGAATTTCGCAAACTCGCCCATCCGGAACAATCGCGCAAGCGCCACTCCCAATTTCCCAGGGCAATGGAAGGGGTGTTCATGCGCCCTTCAGCCCCCAAGCCAAGAACATCCTGCATGGGAATCACGGCCAGATCGGCCGGGCTGGACAAGGCAAGGCGCAACATGGCTTCCGCCGCCGATTCCCGGTTCAGCGCGTATCCCACATACTCGGAAAAATTGGCCCGCTCCCTGTCCGGAGCCCGGATGAACCAATCCCTGCTGGGGGGGTTGTCGTGAGTGCCGGTATAAACCACGCTTTCTCTGCTATGGCGGAATGGAATATCCGGGTTCGCGGACGCGTTTTCCCCGCCGAAAGCGAATTGCAGCACCTTCATGCCCGGAAGCCCGAATTCCAGCATAAGCGCGCGCACGTCGGCGGTGATCACTCCCAGATCCTCCGCGATAAGGGGCAATCGCGGGCCGAAGCGCTTTTGCAGGGCGGAAAACAAACTTCTCCCCGGGGCCTTTACCCAGCGCCCCTTGACCGCGGTTTCCTCCTCAGCCGGAACCTCCCAGTAAGCGCAGAATCCGCGAAAATGATCCAGGCGCACGAGATCGCTCAGGCGCAAATTGTGTTCCAGCCGCTTGATCCACCAGGCGAATTCATCTTTTTGCAGCTCTTCCCAGGAATAAACCGGATTACCCCAACGCTGCCCGGTGGCGCTGAAATAATCCGGGGGCACTCCGGCCACGGAAAGGGGCTGGCCTTCCTCAGAAAGTTCAAAAAGCGCGGGAGCGGCCCAGACATCCGCGCTGTCGTGAGTCACATATATGGGCAAATCGCCTATGAGGCCAATGCCGCTCTCCCGGCACAGACGGCGCAAATTCTCCCACTGGCGGAAGAACAGGTATTGAATGAATTTACAGAGGAGAACCTCCCGCCCGTGAATCCCCTCCCACTCCGCCAGAGCTTCGGGATTCCGCCGCTTG
Organism: Deltaproteobacteria bacterium; assembly: GCA_031275645.1. Classification (GTDB taxonomy): domain Bacteria; phylum Desulfobacterota; class Desulfovibrionia; order Desulfovibrionales; family Desulfovibrionaceae; genus WRHT01. The sequence continues at coordinate 10,083 of JAISOL010000043.1, read as the reverse complement.
AGCTCTTCCGGCCAGCTCGTCCAGCTCTCTCCCCCCCGCCTTTCTTTAATGGCCGTGAACAGGGAATAGGAATCCAGCCAGAAAGCGTGTTCCCGGCAAAAAGCGGAAAAATCGGCGGAATCGGCCAGGGAGGGGTAATTACGCTCAAAGGCCGCATTCAGAATAGCCCGACGCTGCGCCGTCACCGCCGGATAATTCACCCGGTCGGGCGAAACGGCCCCGCAGTGCAGGGTCACGGCGTTATCAACGTCCGCGTGGGAGACCCAGCCTTCCTCCAGCAAAAGCTCGGGACTGATGAACAGAGGGTTTCCCGCAAAGGCCGAAGGGCTGGAATAGGGCGAATTTCCTATATGGTCGGAGGTAGGGGTCAGGGGCAGAAACTGCCAATACTTCAAGCCGGCGGAGGCCAGAGCGGAGACAAAGGCGCGGGCCGTCGGCCCCAGGTCGCCTATGCCGAAAGGCGAAGGCAAAGACGAAATATGCAAAAGAACTCCACAGCTTCTTGCCGGCATAAATAACTCCCTATGAAATCTCTCCGTCAGCCATTCGCACGACGCGATCGGAGCTGTTGGCGAACTCACTATTATGAGTGACCATGACAATAGTCAACCCGTCGGCATTCAGTTCATGCAGAAGCCGCATAATGGACGATCCTGTGGCGAAATCCAGGCTGCCTGTGGGTTCATCGGCAAATAGAATACTGGCCCCGCGAACCAGAGCGCGGGCTATGGCCACGCGCTGCTGTTCGCCTCCGGAGAGCTCGCCGGGGCGCGAATTTTCCTTCCGCCCAAGCTCCATGCGCTCCAATATGTCGCGGGCCATAGCGAGTCGCGGCTGTTTTACCGTTCTGAAGCCGTTGAGAAAAGGAAGCAGAACATTTTCCAGAACGGATAAATACGGCAGAAGATAATGCTGTTGAAAAACTACGGCGAAATCTCTTCCGCGTAACTGATTCCGCCTGTCTTCAGAGGCGGAGCAGATGTCCAGCCCCTGGAAAAGGATACTGCCGGAATCCGGTTTAATGAGAGAAGCCAGTATATGCAGCAGAGTGGATTTGCCTGAGCCGGAACGTCCGACTATGCTCAAAAACTCTCCGCGCCGCACATGGAGATCAAGACGGTTGACCGCGGGCCTGTCCGCGCCCGCATAACGCTTGACTATGGATTTTGCTTCAAGCATTGATTCCTCTCGCGATTCGTGGCGGACAAAGCCCGCGCCGCGCGCGAAGCCGCGGCCTGCCCGGAGCGTTTCAAGCGCTAAACGCCCTATAATGAGACAAGAGCTTCGGCCGGTTCCACCAGACTGGCCCGCCAGGCCGGGAAAGCGGCGGACAAGCCGGCGGTCAGGGCGGCCGCCAGAATAATCGCGCTCAAGCCGGCGGGCTCAAAGGCCGGATTCGCTTCCTCCGCCAGATGAAGCCGTTGCAGGACATAGGCGGTCAAAGCCTGCCCCAGGGCATAACCGGAAGCTCCGGCCGCCGCCCCTATGCCCAGAGCCTCGGACACAAATACCAGGAAGACGCTTCTTCTGGAAAAACCGACCGCGCGCATGATGCCTATCTCTTTACAGCGCTCCGCCACAGACGAGAGCATGGACATAATCAGCATGGCGCAGGCCGTGACCAGAATCACCAGACTGACGGAAAAGGCCAGATTCTGGGCAAAATGCACGGAATACATGCGGCTTTCGGCGATCTGGGCCAGGGCGCGGACTTCGCTTTCCGGCAAGGCCGCCTGCAACTGGTTTACTATGTCTTCTATGGGACAGCCGGAACAGAGAGCGGCCACTTCCATGAATGAAATCCGGCCCGGCTTTCCCGTCATATCCTGGACTACCGGAAGCGGAATGAACAGCACCGTGTCGTCGTCGCTGCCGGTAGGCCGCAGTACGCCGCTGAGCTGAAATTCCCGTCCGCCTATATTCAGAACCTGTCCGGGAGCCAGCCCCAACTGGCGCGCCGCTATGGCCCCCGCCAAAATATCGGCGCTGCCCGCCTCAGGGAAAGCGCCCAGCACTTCCCAGTAAGCTTTGAGCTGCAGCTCCCGCTCCCAATCCACACCGACCAGAGCCGCGGCCTGCCCGGAAATACGCGCCATAGTCACCATTTTGGGCGCTATGACGGCTATATTCGCGCGCAGCTCCACGGCGTCGATGGCTTTCAGGGCCGCATCAAGATTTATGGGATGTTCCTCCACAGTCACATCGCCGAGCGCATAGCCTCCATAGCTTATTTTTAAGGTTTCCTGGCGCGGGGTAATCAAAATATTCGCCCCATAACTGATGAGCTTCCTTTCCATATTATCGGCCACAAAATTCGATATTTTATACAAAGCGAACATGGACGCTATACCAAGAGTAAAAATTGCCGCAAGTAAAAGGGTGCGCATCCACTTTGCTTTAATATAGCCGGCTGATATGGTAAAAATATTCATCATCTGTTTCTCGAAAAATATTTCGCTCCGGAAAACAGCTCTTGAGTAGCTATAATTACACGATCATTTTCTAAATCAAATTTCAGAGGATGAGGGTTACAGCCTCCGGTAATGATTCCTATACGATTTAACTGAAATCTGCGCTTGCAGTTCAGGCAAAGCATGCTTCTGTCTTTCATTACATATCCTTTTTCCGATTCCCAGCACACTTCACAAGCGTCAACGGCCGCATGGACGTTATCCCGATCATCGCGCACAATAAAAAATCTGACATATATCTTTCCGTCATTGTAGCTGTAATGACGAGAGCCGTATATATCTATGCCTGAAACGTCCAATACTATCTTCCCGTCTCTGGCGGAAACATTTTCTTCAGAGCTTCCGAAAAGTCCAAAAAAAGCGGCGTATGCTGAAGATACATATGCAAATAACAATATAACGGCGTAAAATGCCGCGTGCGCATAAATTCCGGATGAAAATCGCCCCGCCGGACATAAGAGCCTGTCGGCCGCGAAAATGGGATTAGGTGACAAAACATCTCCCCTCTTGCTTATATAGTCGTTATAAGGATGCATGTTTTAGCTGTTGATAAACGATTTTGGTTGGAAAACAGGAGGTCGGAACGGAAAATTTGAAGAAATGACCGCTCTAATGAATTCCGGCGGATATTAGCAAAAACACGCGGGCCTGTCAAGGCGGGGATAACCCAGAATCCACCACGCATAGTCACAACATGGCGCAGACATTGTTATTTTTGTAAAAATTCCGGTGAAGGAATATTCCCTCAAGTCCAGCTATTCTGACCGGTTACTTTTTTGCGTGGTGGATTGTGGATAATGCCGTTATTCCGCCTCCAGCAGCACCCTGAAGCCCAGATCGCCCAGACGGCACCCCGGCGCGCCGCAGGCGCTGCTGTCCGGAGCGTCAAAGGTGCGGCGGGTCAGGCGGCAATTTCCGGCCGCATCGCTCCAGCTCCCTCCCCTTCTCACGCGGAGCGTTCCGGAAGACGGCCCGGCCGGGTCTCTGGCCGGGCCGCGGCCGTAATAGTCGCCCGCAAACCAATCCTGCACCCACTCGTTGACATTGCCGAGCATGTCGTAAAGACCCCAGGCATTGGGCTCTTTACCTCCCACCGGATGAGTGGAGTTGCCGGAATTCCTGTCATACCAGGCTTCTCTCCCAAGGGCGGAGGCTTCCTCCGCCGGAGGAAGCGCGCCCTTGCCGCCGGCCCCGGCCGCGTATTCCCATTCCGCCTCCGTGGGCAGGCGATAACGCTTGTGGCCTTCCCTCAGATTCAGGCGGCGGATGAATTCCTGGGCTTCATTCCAGAACACCTGCTCCACCGGCAGTCCCGCTCCCCTGAACCAGCTTGGATTCGTCTCCATGAGAAGCAGCCACTGCTCCTGCGTTACCTCGAATTTGCCCAGGTAGAAGGCTTTGCTGATGCTTACGGTATGCACGGGTTTTTCGTCGTCCAGCAGCTCGGAGCCCATCTGAAAAGAGCCGGCCGGGATGAGGACGAATTCCATGCCCAGGCTGTTGGTATAATTTTTACCGGCGGCGGAAGCGGGAGAGAGCCAGCAGAAAACAAACAGGAAAATTTGCGGGAGAAGGAGAGGGAGAAGGCGGCGCGGCATAAGCTCACTCCTCTGTGTCCGACAGTTGGGTGGAAAGATACCGCTCCCCGGAATCCGGCAGTATTGCCACTATGTTTTTTCCGGCGCTTCCGGGGCGGGCGGCTATGCTTCTGGCCGCCCACAGGGCCGCCCCGGCGGAGATGCCCACAAGTATGCCCTCTGTGCGCGCCACTTCCCGAGCCGTTTTAAGCGCGTCCTCATTGGTCACTCTCACGATCTCGTCGATAACGGAACGGTTCAGGATTTTCGGCACAAAGCCGGCGCCTATGCCCTGTATCCGGTGCGGGCCGGGCCTGCCTCCCGAAAGAACCGGCGAGGCGTCGGGCTCCACAGCCACTATTCTGACCCCCGGCCTGCGCGCCTTGAGAACTTCGCCCACTCCGGTAATAGTGCCGCCGGTGCCGACTCCGGACACAAAACAGTCCACCTTGCCGTGGGCGTCGGCCCAGATTTCCTCCGCCGTGGTGCGGCGGTGGGCTTCGGGATTGGCGGGATTTTCAAATTGAAGAGGCATGAAGCTGCCCGGCATCTGAGCCAGAAGCTCCCTGGCCTTGCGCAAAGAGCCGGTCATGCCGTCCTTGCCGGAGGTCAGCACCACGTCCGCTCCCAGCATGGCCGCGAGTTTCCGGCGCTCAATGGACATGGTTTCCGGCATGGTCAGCACCAGCCTGTATCCCTTGGCGGCGCAGGCAAAAGCCAGACCTATGCCCGTATTGCCGGAAGTGGGTTCAATGACGGTGCCGCCGGGGACGAGCTTTCCCTCGCGCTCGGCGGCCTCCAGCATGGCCGCGCCTATGCGGCATTTGACGCTGTTCATGGGATTGAATGATTCCACTTTGGCCAGCAATATTCCGGCCAGCCCTTTTCCGAACTTGTCGAGGCGGACCAGCGGCGTGTTGCCCCGCGCCTCTATAATGCCGCTGTAAATTCTGCCCCGGCTGTCGGCCGGGGAGCTTCCGGAGAAATTCATATGGCGTACATGCTTTCCTGGTTGATGTCGTATTGCAGAATGGCGAAAATCCTCTCCTGTATCTCCACTATTTCCTGATCGGTTCGCGCTCTCGGACGGGGAATGTCCACGGGGATGCGGTTGCGCACCGTGCCTCCCGGACCGGGAGAAAAGACGATCACCTCATCCGAAAGGTAAACCGCCTCCGGAACGTCGTGGCTGACCATAACTATGATAATCGGGGAGGCGTTATCTTTGGCCTCTTCCCAGAGGCAGAGGAGATCGTCCTGCAGTTTTTCCCGCTGCAAGGCATCCACGGCCGCGAACGGCTCATCCATGAGAATAATTTTGGGCTCCACCGAGAGGGCCCGCGCCAGGGCAAGACGCTGGCGCATACCCCCTGAAAGCTGGGAGGGATATTTATTCTCCGAACCGGCAAGCCCCACTTTGCCCAGATAAAAACCGGCCTTTTCCGCGATTTCAGCGCCGGAGGGGCGTTCAGAGCGCTTTTTGCCGGCCAGGCGAAGCTTCAAGGCGAAAACGATGTTCTGCAAGGCCGTCATCCAGGGAAAAACGGCATAATCCTGAAAAATCATCGCTATATCGTGTTTGGGGCGGTCGGTGAAAACGCCGTTGGCCAGGGGCGAAATAAAACGGTAGCGGCGCTTGTACTCTTCCATTTCCTTGCGGGTTGAAGGGAGAGGCTCCAGCACGAGTTTGCCGTCAATGCGTATTTCTCCGTCCGTGGGAGCCTGGAGTCCGGCCAGAATCTCAAGGAAGGTCGATTTTCCGCAACCTGAGGGCCCGAGCAGGCTGACTATCCTGCCGTCGGCTATGCTCAGGGATACATTCAGCACGGCGGTGAGCCCTTCGGCCAGCCCTTTCTCGTTCACCACGGAAAAAAACTTGCTGATGCCGCGAGCCTCGATCATTTTTCCCTTATCTCCCCACCTTCCAGACAGCCAGCTTTATTTCGACGTATTTCAGAATCTCGATAAAGAACCAGCCCAGAAAACCGGTCACGGCCATGCAGACCATCATTTCCGGAATCAGAAAATAGTCCTTGGCCTGTCCCAGAAGAAAGCCTATGCCCATCCTGCCTCCGTAAGCCTCGCCTATGACCAGCATCACCAGCCCCATAGCGACGCCGGTTTTAAGGCTCATGATGATTGAACCGAAGGCGTGCCAGAAATACACCTTGCGCAGCAGGGTGAATTCACTTGCCCCGAACACCCTGGCGGAAGCCAGATAGCGCGGATCGGTATCTTTGATGCCCTGATAGGTGTTGAAGAGCACCGGGTAAAAAATGCCTATGAACATAAGAAATATGTGCATGCCTGAACCGATGCCGAAAATGATGATGGTCATGGGCACCCAGGCCGGCGGCGGAATGGGCGAAAGGAGCTGCCAGAGCGGAAGGATGAAGGCCCTGATTTTCTGGTTCCAGCCCATGAGCATGCCTATGGGCACGGCGAGAGCCACCGCTATGCCGAAAGCGGCGAAAAACCTACCCAGGCTGTAAAGAATGTGGACAGCGAGCTTTCCGTGCAGGAGCATATCCCAGAAGGTCGCGGCCACCGTGCTCAGACGGGGCAGCAGGCTTTCAGGTATGAGGCCGAGCCGAGGCACAAATTCCCAGATCAGGAGCAGCGGAAACAGGACGCACAAAAATTCCGGAGAAAAAAAATTCCCCAGGGCGTTTTTGGAGAATCCGCCGAGCTCCAGCAGGACCCGGCGGATTCCCCTTGTTTCGTAACTTTCGTCCGTCACCAGGTGATACCTTTGAATTCGGGAGCAAAGAGAGCATCCCCCGGATTCTTGTCAATGGTTCCATGATTGACCAGGGCCTGGGCGTATCCTTTCAGGCCGGCGGTATCCAGCTTGATCTGGAAGCCCAGCTTGGGATTGCTGTCGATGATCGCCTGTCTGGAGACGTTGGGAACGTACTTCTGGGCTATGGCCACGATGTCGTCCGCGACCGGATTTCCGCGAATCAGTTTGTCCGCCTCGTCAATGGCCTCAATAAAGGCTCTGGCGTCCCTGGTGCGGTTTCTGACGAAATCCTTGTTCGCGTTGATGGTCCGGCAGGGAGGATTTTCTCCGGCCAGATTGGGTTCAATTTTGCCGTCGCCGTCGGCGTCGGAATGGCCGTCAAAAATCGTCTTGTATTTGGGTCTGCCGGCGGAATCCTTCAGAAGCAGGGCTTCCGCGACAAAGGGTTCCTCCAGAATGGCCCCCTTTACCGCGTTGCCTTCCAGCGCGGCCAGAGCGGCGCCGGGGGCCAGAGCGGTCAGGGTGAATTCAGTGGCGAACTGATTTTTCAAGGCGTCGCGTATGGCAATGACAGCGCAGCAGGTATTGGAAAGACCCGCCAGTTGCTGGCCTTTGAGATCGGCCGGCTTTTTGAAGGGCGTGTTAACCGGCACCACCAGCACGGAAGTGCAGGGAATCTTCACCTGGGAGATGATCGTGATATTTTGCCCTTTGGCTATGGGAGTGATGACGCCCGTGGGGCAGTTGAACACTATGTCCGCCTCTCCTCCCACCACGGCGGCCACGCCGGAACCGGTCTGCCTGATTTCCACGTTCAGCCCGCGTTTTTTGAACAGGCCTTTCTCAAAAGCCACATACAGGTTCAGGTGATGGGTGGAATTGGCGTCGGCCACAATGATCTTCCCCTCTCCGCCGGCGGCGCCCGCAGCCGCCAAAGGCAAGGCAAGCGTCATCAGAGCCAGCGCTGAGCATGCAAGAAATTTTTTCAGCATGAAAAGCCTCCCCATTATTTTGGATATAAACATCAGCTTGTTCCCAAATTAATGCTATCCGGGGAGACATGAACTAATTATTTCTTATAAAGTTATTCGGAATAATTATATGCCCCGCGAATCCGGGTTAAGAACTTGCCTCAGAAAATCTTTTTAATTATTATTAAACCGGTCGTCTTACTGATAACAGCCTTGAAAAGCAAATTTTCCAATGAATTCACGGGGGAGGCATGGATCTGCAAAAACTAAAAATTATCCAGCAGGCGGCTGATTGCGGTTTTAACCTGACCAGGACCGCCCAGGCTCTCCATACTTCCCAGCCCGGCATCAGCCGGCAGATCCGGGAATTGGAGGAGGAACTGGGAATGGAGCTCTTCATCAGGGTGGGTAAGCGCCTCATAGGCATGACGCCGCCGGGCAGGGATTTGTTGGAGATATCCGGCCGGATTCTGGCCGAAGTGCGGAACATCCAGGGATTATCAGCGCGTTTCGGGAAGAGCGACACAGGAATGTTGCGTCTGGCGGTCAATGTGGCGGGCTCCGGTCGCCTGCCCGGGATACTGGCCGGTTTTCACAGCCTGTACCCTGACGTGCGGATTGTGGTCCGTCGGCAGGATAGTCCCGCCGTCATTTCGGCCCTGTTGCACGACGAGGCGGATATAGGCATAGCCGGGGAACAATTGCGCGGAGCCAGGGAACTTGTGAGTTTTCCCTGCGCCTCCGTGAAGTACCGCCTTCTTGTTCCGGACGCGCATCCTCTGGCCCGCGACGCGCGCCCCAATCTGGAGGCTTTGGCGGACTGGCCGCTAATGACCTACAGAGGAGGAACGGAAGAGCGGGTGCATGTGGACAACGCCTTTTCCCGCGCCGGCATCACCCCCCGCATCGCCGTCACCGGTGATACGGCCTGCCTTGCCGGCTGCGCCCGTCTCGGGCTGGGTATAGCCATTGTCTGCGAAGAAGAGGAGGAAGGCCGGAAATCCGCGAAAAGCCTCCATGTGCGTGACGCCAGCCGCCTTTTCGGGGAAATTCCCTTCTTTGTGGGACTACGGCAGGGTAAACTGCTCAGCGAGTTCGAGCGCCAGTGCCTCCACCTTCTCCTGCCGGATCTTGAGCCGGAATTCATTCAGCGGGCGGCGCAGGCCAGAGAGGCGACGCCTTTTATTCCCAGCTTCAGCATTTAGGGCGATTTAACATTGGGCATCATTGCTGTCCGGTTAAGAACAAGCTGTGCGGACGGTCTGTGTTGGACGAGTTCAGACGGAATACGGAATTTATTGTTTACGGCAGCAAGGGGCGGTACCGGACTTATTCCAGGCATTGTCTGCCCTGCGTATACAATCATGCGGTAAACCCGGCGCGGAAGCGGCATATTGCAGGCAAGCCGTTGTCGCTGCTGGTGGAACTGATGCAGATAGTACAGCCGGGCGGCACGGTGCTTGATCCGTTCATTGGCGGCGGCACAACGGCCAAGACAGCCAAGGAAACCGGACGCAAACGCATAGCGGTGGAAAGATCACCGGAATACGCCAGAATTGTCGCGGAATACTTGCAGGAAACGGGCTGAAAAACGTGTCAGAACCGACACACGAAAAAAAGTAAAGCCCGCAAAAAAAAATCACGGGCTTTTTTGCCGGGAAAAGGCGACTTTCGTTCCCAATTTGCGTGAAAGAAATTCTCAACTTGCGTGAAAGCTCACACTTGCGCGCCGGAAATGATGTGGGGAAACGGAAAATGGTCCTGAGGCTTCACGCCTCAAAACCCTTGATATACTTGGCGCGCAATGCGGGATTCGAACCTGCGACCTTTGGCTTCGGAGGCCTTGGGCATACCCTTTCGCTGTCTTTCGTCTTTTTTCATTGTCTTTAATAATCAATAAGTTAAATGAAATTATTTTTCTTGTTCTTTCGGCCTTTTTTGCCTATTTTAAGCTCGCGTGCTGGGAATGGTGCTGGGAAGAATTTCCCGTAAAAACTAGGAAAGACAAGGGGAACGAGAGAAGACGCCATACATGGTGCTGGGAAAAATTTTTCGTAAAAGCTAGAGGCAGGGCAAGGGTGAAACGAGAGAGGACACGATACGAGGGCGTCTATTTTCGGATGCAGAAGAAACTCGGTTCTGAAGCGCTGGAAAAAGTGTACTACATTTTTTACCGCCAAGGCGGGCGGGATTCAAAACAGGTGGCTCTAGTTGCTTTAATTATTGAAATGTAGTAGATGGTCGGTCAGAGGTGAACATGAAAAGAAGAGATTTTTCAGCTTTTCTGACCAAAATCTGCTCATTGAGTCCAAAACAAAAGG
>JAISOL010000033.1 GCA_031275645.1 Deltaproteobacteria bacterium | reverse complement strand
TTTGGACTCAATGAGCAGATTTTGGTCAGAAAAGCTGAAAAATCTCTTCTTTTCATGTTCACCTCTGACCGACCATCTACTACATTTCAATAATTAAAGCAACTAGAGCCTAATTTTTTTTATTTTCTTCTTGCTTTTTTCCTTTCTCCGGGATAAAAACCAAGATTCGGCGTTTATCCATTGTAAGACCAAGTAACAATGGGCAAAAAATCTCTTGTTTATTTCCACATACATATACAAATCAGAAGGACCTGTTCCGGCCCGGTGCTGGCCGTGAGGACGCGGGGCTTTACTTCCGGCGTCCCGGCCTGAGTCACGCCGCGGGACCGGGTTTACGGGCGCGGGCCCGAGGGGGCGGAAGGCTGAAATAATCCAGCGGGACGGGATAAGTCGTCAGCCGCCGCGCAACGGCGGAGCGAGCTGAAAACCGCGCTTTCCGGCGAAGCGATTCCGGGCAGAAAGTCGGCTATGCTTTTTGCTCCCAGTAATAATAAGAGGTAAAAAATGGGCCAGATTGTAAAAAAATTCGGCAGAATCTCCGTCACTCTCCCTACTCCTCACCTGCTCAACCTGCAAGTTGATTCCTATAAAAAATTTCTGCAACCCGACCCCTCCCTGCGCTCGCCGGAAGATGGCCTGGAGGGGGTTTTCCGTTCGGTCTTCCCCATCACCGATTTCAACAAGACCGCCAGCCTGGAATATGTCGGCTATGAGATAGGCGAGCCCAAGTACGACCAGGCGGAGTGCATAAGCAAAGGGCTCACCTACGAGGCTCCCGTCCGCATCAAGGTGCGCCTGATCGTCTTTGACGTTGACGAAGACACGGGCAACCGCAGCATCCGCGACATCAAGGAGCAGGATATCTATTTCGGCACCCTGCCCCTGATGACGGAAAAAGGCACCTTTATCGTCAACGGAACCGAAAGGGTCATCGTCAACCAGTTGCAGCGTTCCCCCGGCATCATTTTCGAGCATGATTCCGGCAAGACGCACTCCAGCCGCAAGGTGCTTTATTCCTGCCGCATCATTCCCATGCGCGGCAGCTGGCTGGATTTTGACTTTGACCACAAGGACATTCTCTATGCCCGCATAGACCGCCGTCGTAAAATGCCGGCGACCATACTCTTCAAGGCCATGAATATGACCAGGACGCAGATCCTGGATTATTTCTATGAAAAGGAATACCTGCGCCTGGAACCGGACGGGCGTTTCCTGTGGGAAATAAACAGGGATCTTTACCGCAAGGAAAACGCCTACACGGATATCCAGGACAAGGAAGGCAAGATCCTGGTCAAGGCCGGCAAGCCCATCACCAAACGGGTGTGGCGTTTTTTGTGCGACAGCGAAAATCCCGTGCTGGAAGTTTCCCCGGATTTTGTCCTGGGCCACTACCTGGCCGAGGACGTAATCCACCCGGAGAACGAAGCTCTCCTCGCCGAAGCGGCGGAAGAGGTCACGGAATCCTTCATCGAAAATATGCGCGAGGCCGGAATCAGCCGCTTCGCCGTGCTGCACACCCAGGGCGCGGACGCCTCCTCCTCCATCCGCGATACTCTGGTGCTGGACCGGGTGCCCGATACGGAAAGCGCCCAGGTGGAGATTTACCGCCGCCTGCGCCCAAGTTCCCCCCCCACGGCGGAAATTGCGGCCAGCTTCTTTGACAATATCTTCCGCAACCCCGATTACTACGATCTCTCCGCCGTGGGCCGCTACAAGCTTAACCAGCGTCTGGGCACGAATGACGATCCCGGCCTGCGCACCCTGACGGACGAGAATATACTCAAGGCCATAAAAACCCTGGTCACGCTCAAGGACAGCCACGGCCCGGCCGACGACATCGATCATCTGGGCAACAGACGGGTGCGCCCGGTGGGCGAACTGGTGGAGAACCAGTACCGCATCGGCCTTGTGCGCATGGAGCGCGCCATCAAGGAGCGTATGAGCCTGCAGGAGATTTCCACCCTGATGCCGCATGATCTCATAAACCCCAAACCGGTGGCGGCCGTGCTCAAGGAATTTTTCGGCACCTCGCAGCTTTCCCAGTTTATGGATCAGACCAATTCCCTCTCGGAAGTCACCCATAAACGCCGCCTCTCCGCCCTGGGGCCGGGCGGCCTTACCCGGGATCGGGCCGGGTTCGAGGTGCGCGACGTGCACACCTCGCACTACGGGCGCATCTGTCCCATTGAAACGCCGGAAGGTCCGAACATCGGACTCATAGTTTCCCTGACCACCTATGCCAGGGTCAACGATTTCGGCTTTATTGAAACGCCCTACTTCAAGGTGGCGGACGGCAAAGTGACCGGAGAGGTGGTTTTTCTGGACGCCTCCTGCGAGGACAGCGAGGTGATCGCCCAGGCCAACTCGCATACCGACGCCCAGAACCGCCTTCTGGATGACTTTGTGATGAGCCGCATGCACGGCGATGTGTTCATGAACCCCAAATCCGATGTCACCCTGATCGACGTTTCGCCCAGCCAGATGGTTTCCATTTCCGCCGCGCTTATTCCCTTTCTGGAACATGACGACGCCAACCGCGCCCTCATGGGCTCCAACATGCAGCGTCAGGCCGTGCCTCTGCTGCGCAATGACGTGCCCCTGGTGGGCACGGGCATGGAGGGCGACGTGGCCCGCGATTCCGGGGCCTGCATTCTGGCCGAAGCCGACGGAATCGTTTCCTACGCGGACGCCACCCGCATCATCGCGGCCTACGAAAGCGGCATCTACCCGGAAACCGGCGGAGTGCGCGCCTATAATCTGCAGAAGTTCCACAAGTCCAACCAGAACTCCTGCTTCGGGCAAAAACCTGTCTGCCTGCCGGGGCAGAAGATCAAAAAGGGCGAGGTGCTGGCCGACGGTCCCGGCATACACCAGGGCGAGCTGGCCCTGGGCAAGAATCTGACCGTGGCCTTCATGCCCTGGTGCGGCTACAACTTTGAGGATTCCATCCTTATCTCCGAACGCTGCCTGAAGGAAGATACCTTTACCTCCGTACACATAGAGGAATTTGAAGTGGTGGCCAGGGACACCAAGCTGGGGCCGGAAGAAATCACCCGCGATATCCCCAATGTGGGCGAGGACATGTTGCGCAACCTGGATGCCAGCGGCATGGTGCGCATCGGCGCCAACGTGCGGCCGGACGACATCCTTGTGGGTAAAATCACGCCCAAGGGGGAAACGCAGCTCACCCCGGAGGAAAAACTTCTGCGCGCCATTTTCGGGGACAAGGCCAGGGACGTGAAGAACACCTCCCTCAAGGTTCCGCCCGGCATTGAGGGCACCGTAATTGAGGTGAAGGTCTTCAACCGTCGCTCCAGCGAAAAGGATGAACGCACTCTGAATATTGAGGCCGCGGAGCTGGCCGCCCTGGATCGCCGGGAAGGGGATCATTGCCGCGCCCTGACTCAGTCCGTGCAGCGCAGGCTGGCGGTCCTGGTGAGCGGCAAGCAGCTGGCCACGACCATAACCGGCAAGAAAAAGGGCGAGGTGCTGGCCGAGGCCGGGCACACCCTTTCTCCGGAGCTTATCGCGGAATTGCCGGTCAAAAAACTTTCCGGCATCTTCAAGAGCAGGGAAGTAAACGAAAATGTGGCCGCTGTCCTGGACAGCTACGAGAAGCAGCTGCGTTTTGTCAAGGAATCCTATGATTCCAAAAGAGAAAAAGTGACCGAGGGCGACGACCTCTCTCCCGGCGTAATCAAGATGGTCAAGGTCTATGTGGCGGTCAAGCGCAAGCTGAACGTGGGCGACAAAATGGCCGGCCGCCACGGAAACAAGGGCGTCGTCTCCTGTATTTTGCCGGTGGAGGACATGCCCTTTTTCGCCGACGGGCGCCCGGTGGACATTGTGCTCAACCCTCTGGGCGTGCCCTCGCGCATGAATATAGGGCAGATCATGGAAACGCACCTGGGCTGGGGGGCCAGGGAACTGGGCTTGCAGCTCAGCGAGCTGGTGCGGAGCGGCGCGCCCCTGCAACGGACGCGCGCCGAGGTCAAGGCCGTGTTCGGCGACAAAAATACCGCCGAACTTGTGGATTCCCTGGATGACGAGGAGTTTGTGCGGGCGGTCAGGGCCATGCAGGGGGGCATAATTACCAAGACCCCCGTCTTTGACGGAGCCTCCGAAGACGAAATCTGGGACTGGCTGAAAAAGGCCGGACTGCCGGATGACGGCAAGACCGTCCTTTACGACGGCCGCACCGGAGAGGCTTTTGAAAACCGCGTGACCACCGGCATAATGTATATGCTCAAGCTCCACCACCTGGTGGACGAAAAAATACACGCCCGCTCCACCGGCCCGTATTCCCTGGTCACGCAGCAGCCCCTGGGCGGCAAGGCCCAGTTCGGCGGGCAGCGCCTGGGCGAAATGGAGGTGTGGGCGCTGGAAACTTACGGCGCCTCCCACCTTCTGCAGGAATTTCTGACCGTTAAATCCGACGATGTGACCGGGCGGGTGAAAATGTATGAAAAAATAGTCAAGGGAGAAAACTTCCTGGAAGCGGGCATGCCGGAATCCTTCAACGTCCTGGTCAAGGAACTCATGTCCCTCGGCCTGAACGTAACCCTGCACCCTGAAGAGCAGAAAAAACGCGTCCCCGGACACGGCGGCTTCAGCAGCAACGCTCTCAGCGAGGAATAAAACCTTACAGCCTGAAGGTATAAAAATATGAGTCTGGACGATCTTTTCACAGCCAGGGGTTCTTCGGCCGGCGTGGCCAACATCAGGAGCCTCAAAGCCATACAGGTCAGCATAGCCTCCCCGGAGGTCATCAGGGAATGGTCCTTCGGCGAGGTTAAAAAGCCGGAAACCATCAACTACCGCACCTTCAAACCCGAGAGGGACGGTCTTTTCTGCGCCAAAATCTTCGGCCCGGTAAAAGATTATGAATGCAACTGCGGCAAATACAAGCGCATGAAGCACCGGGGCATTGTCTGCGAAAAATGCGGGGTGGAGGTCATCGCCTCCAAAGTGCGCCGCGAACGCATGGGGCATATAGAACTCGCCGCGCCGGTGGCCCATATCTGGTTTCTGAAAACCCTCCCCTCCAAGATCGGCACCCTTCTGGACATGACTATGGCCGATCTGGAAAAGGTGCTTTATTTCGATTCCTACATCGTGCTTAATCCCGGCAGGACCAATCTGGCCAGGCAACAGGTCATTTCCGAGGATCAGTACCTGCAGTTGATCGACCATTACGGCGAAGACGCCCTGAGCGTGGGCATGGGGGCGGAGGCGGTGCGCTCCCTGCTGGAGGAAATGAACCTGGAGAAACTCAGCGCGGAACTGCGGGAGGAATCTCAGAACACCAGATCCCAGACCAAAAAGAAAAAACTCACCAAACGCCTGAAAATAGTGGAGGCGTTTCTGGAATCCAAAAGCAAGCCCGAGTGGATGATTCTGGAGGTCATTCCGATCATTCCGCCGGAATTGCGCCCCCTGGTTCCCCTGGACGGCGGGCGCTTCGCCACCTCGGATCTGAACGATCTCTACCGCCGGGTGATCAACCGGAACAACCGCCTGAAGCGGCTGATGGAACTGGGCGCGCCCGACATTATCATCCGCAACGAAAAACGCATGCTGCAGGAGGCGGTGGACGCCCTCTTCGACAACGGCCGCCGGGGCAGAGCCATTACAGGCACCAACGGCCGGCCGCTCAAATCCCTTTCCGACATGATCAAGGGCAAACAGGGGCGCTTCCGGCAGAACCTTCTGGGCAAGCGCGTGGATTATTCCGGGCGCTCGGTGATCGTGGTCGGGCCGAAGCTCAGGCTGCACCAATGCGGGCTGCCCAAAAAGATGGCTCTGGAATTGTTCAAGCCTTTCATTTACGCCAAGCTGGAGGAAAGAGGGCTGGCCACCACCATCAAAACCGCCAAAAAAATGGTGGAGCGCGAGGAACTGGTGGTCTGGGATATTCTGGAGGAAGTGGTGCGCGAGTACCCCATCATGCTGAACCGCGCCCCCACCCTGCACCGCCTGGGCATACAGGCCTTCGAGCCTCTTCTGGTGGAAGGCAAGGCCATTCAGCTTCATCCCCTGGTCTGCACCGCTTACAACGCGGATTTTGACGGAGACCAGATGGCCGTGCATCTGCCCCTTTCCCTGGAAGCCCAGGTGGAATGCCGCGTGCTCATGATGAGCACCAACAACATCCTTTCTCCGGCCAACGGCTCGCCGGTCATTGTTCCCAGCCAGGACATAGTGCTCGGCCTTTACTACATGACCGTGGATCGGGATTTTGAAAAAGGCGAGGGCAGGATTTTCTGCGCTCCCTGGGAGGTGGTGGCCGCCTTTGACGCCGGTCAGGTGGCCATGCACGCCAGGATCAAGATGCGCCTGGAAGGGAAAATAATCGAAACCACTCCCGGACGCGTCCTGGTGGGCGAAATCCTGCCTCCCAAGATACCTTTTGAAATGATCAACTGCGTGCTGAACAAAAAGAATATAGGCCGGCTGGTCGGCTCCTGCTACCGCAGGGCCGGGAGCAAGGCCACAGTCATTCTCTGTGACCGCCTCAAGGATATGGGCTACGAATACGCCACCCGCGCCGGAGTGACCATAGGCGTGAAAGACCTCTCCATTCCGCTGAGCAAGAAGGATATACTGCTCAAATCAAAGAAAGAGGTGGATGACATAGAAAGCCAGTACCGGGACGGAATCATCACCCGCACGGAAAAATACAACAAGGTGGTGGACGTCTGGACCAAGGCCACTCAGGATGTCTCCGCGGCCATGGTCAGGCAGATATCCTTTGACGAGGTCAAAAACCCCCGTACCGGCGAAGTGAAAGTCAATCACTCCTTCAACCCCATCTACATGATGTCCAATTCCGGGGCCAGGGGCAACCAGGATCAGATGCGCCAGCTGGCCGGCATGCGCGGCCTCATGGCCAAGCCTTCCGGCGAAATTATTGAAACGCCCATCACTTCCTCCTTCCGCGAGGGCCTGGATGTGAGCCAGTACTTCAACTCCACTCACGGCGCGCGCAAGGGCCTGGCCGATACGGCCATCAAAACGGCCAATGCCGGCTATCTGACCCGGCGTCTGGTGGATGTGGTGCAGGACGTCATTATCGGCGAGCGCGACTGCGGCACGGTGGACGGCATTGAAGTGACCCATCTGGTCAAGGCCGGCGAAATCAAATTGCGCCTGTCCGAGCGCATTCTCGGGCGCGTGCTGCTCTATCCGGTTCATCACCCGGAAACCCGCGAACTGCTTTTCCAGGCCAATACCCTGGTGGACGAGAACGCGGCCGCCGTCCTGGACTCGGCCGGAGTCAACACCGTCACCATCCGTTCTCCCCTGACCTGCCACGCCGAGCGGGGCATCTGTTCCCTGTGCTACGGGCGCGATCTGGCCCGCGGGCACCTGGTGAACATAGGCGAGGCCGTGGGCATAATCGCGGCCCAGTCCATAGGCGAGCCCGGCACCCAGCTGACCATGCGCACCTTCCATATAGGCGGAACCGCTTCCCGCGAGATTGAACGCTCCAGCCTGGAAACCTCCCATCAGGGCAGGGTCGTTCTTTCCAGGGTAAAGGCCGTGAAGAACCGCGACGGGCAGTTCATGGTTCTGGGCAAGAGCGGGCAAATCAGCATTGTGGACGAGCAGGGCCTGGAACGTGAAAAATATCTGCTGCCCAACGGCTCCAAACTCCTGGTGGAAGACGGGCAGGAAGTGAAGAAAGGGCAGCTCATGGCGGAGTGGGATCCCTTTAACGAACCCTTTGTTTCGGAAGTGGACGGCATAATCAAGTTTACCGACATCGTTGAAGGTAAAACCGTGCAGGAAAAGGTGGATGAAGCCACGCAGATCGCTTCCCAGTCCATCATCGAGTACCGGGCCACCAACTTCAAGCCTTCAGTCTCGGTGCTGAACGAAGACGGCGCTCCGCAAATGAGGCCGGGCTCTTCCGTTCCCGCCGTCTACCCCCTGCCGGTGGGGGCTCTGCTCATGGTGCGGGACGGTCTGCGCATTTCAGCCGGCGACATCATCGCCCGCAAGCCCCGCGAATCCTCCAAAACCAAGGACATTGTGGGCGGCCTGCCGCGCGTGGCCGAGCTTTTCGAGGTGCGCAAACCCAAAGACATGGCCCTGGTTTCGGAAATTGACGGCATGATCAGCTTTGCCGGTGAAACCAAGGGCAAAAGAAAACTCGTGGTTACTCCGGAGGTGGGGGACATCAAGGAATACCTCGTGCCCAAGGGACGGCACATCACCGTGGCCGAAGGCGACTTTGTGGAAGCCGGCGAGCTCCTGACCGAGGGACACCCGGAATTGCACGATATACTGCGCACCAAGGGCGAAAAATTCCTGGCCGGTTATCTGGTGGAGGAAATTCAGGATGTTTACCGCTTTCAGGGCGTGACCATTGACGACAAGCACATTGAAGTCATAGTGCGCCAGATGCTGAAAAAGCTTACCGTGCTTGATCCCGGCCAGACCAGCTTTCTGGTGGGCGAACAGGTGGACAAGCAGGAGTTCAAGGAGGAAAACGACCGGGTCGTGAACAAGGGCCTGGCGCCGGCCATAGCCGAGCCTCTGGTGCTGGGCATTACCCAGGCCTCCCTGACCACTTCCTCCTTTGTTTCGGCCGCCGCCTTTCAGGAAACGACCAAAGTGCTTACCGAAGCGGCCCTGCGCGGAAAATCTGACTACCTGCGCGGCCTCAAGGAGAACATCATCGTGGGCCGCCTTATTCCCGCGGGAACAGGCTACCGCGAATATGTCAATTCCGATATAGTCGTGCAGGGGCAGAGGAAAAAGCCGGAAATTTTCACGGAGGAGCCTGAGCCCGAATACGGCGCTCTGGCGGATAGAGAGCAATAGGGTATTCCATGCGGCCATGCTGACCCAAAAACGCGTTCTGGTCACCGGCGGGGCCGGGTTTCTCGGTTCCCACCTTTGCGAGAGGCTCCTGGCTTCCGGGGCCGAGGTCTTGTGCCTGGACAACTACTATTGCAGCACCCGGAGCAATGTGCATCACCTGCTCTGGCACAACCGTTTTGAGCTTATCCGGCACGATGTCTGTTTTCCGATCTACCTGGAAGTCGACGAGATCTACAATCTTGCCTGTCCGGCCTCGCCCGTCCATTACCAGCGCGATCCCGTGCAGACCATGAAGACCTCCGTCAGCGGGGCCATCAATATGCTCGGTCTGGCCAAGCGCACCCACGCCAAAATCCTGCAGACCTCTACTTCCGAGGTCTACGGCGATCCGGCCGTGCACCCCCAAAGCGAGGATTACTGGGGCAACGTCAATCCGCACGGCTTGCGCTCCTGTTACGACGAGGGCAAAAGGGCTGCGGAAAGCCTGTTCATGGACTATCACCGTCAGCACGGGATCAGGATAAAAATCGCCCGCCTGTTCAATACCTACGGGCCGCGCATGCACCCTGAAGACGGCCGGGTGGTTTCCAACTTCATCATGCAGGCCCTGCGCAACCGGCCCATCACCCTCTACGGCGACGGCTCCCAGACGCGCTCCTTCTGCTTTGTGCATGACATGATCGACGCCCTGCTTCTGCTCATGGACTCGCCGGACGAAGTCACCGGCCCGATCAACCTGGGGAATCCCGGAGAATTCACCATTCTGGAACTGGCCGAAAGCGTGGTGCGCCTTTGCGGCTCAAAATCGGAGATTGTCCGCAAGCCTCTGCCCCCGGACGATCCCGCGCGCCGCCGTCCCGACATAACAAAAGCCGGGAAAATCCTGGGCTGGAGCCCGTGCGTAAAGCTGGAGCAGGGCCTGGAAAGCACCATCGCCTATTTTGAAAAAGTCATCCGACGCGGGGCGGTGGCCGAGGAAACAGATTGAGGAAATAGATTATGGATAGACGGAATTTCCTGAGATGGCAGTTGCGCGGCCTGTTCCTGCTTTCGGCTTCCTCGCCTGTTTTTTCTCTGGCGAAACCGCTTCTGGCCTCGCCTTTTCCGGATGTGGCCGTGGTCAAAGGCGGCGGCCCGGGCCGGGCCGCCCGCGCGGCGGTGGAGCTCATGGGCGGTATGGGCCGCTTCGTCAAACCGGGACAGAGCGTGGTGATCAAACCCAATATGAGTTTTGCCCGCCCCCCGGAGAACGCCGTCAACACCCATCCGGAAGTGGTGCGGGAGGTTCTGGTCATGTGCAAGGAGGCCGGAGCCGGGCGCATACGCGTCCTGGATCACAGCCTGCAGAACCCGCAGCTCAGCCTGGAGAGATCCGGCATCCTGGCCGCCTGCGACAGCGTGGAGCCTGGCCTCTGCCACCACCTGATGAACGCCGGGCAGTACCGGGAAGCGGAATTGAGCCAGGCCGTGGAAATGCGCGGCAATGCCATCATGCGCGACGTGCTGGAGGCGGACGTGCTTATTGCCGTTCCCATAGCCAAAAGCCACGGCAGCGCCGGGGTTTCTCTCGCTTTGAAAGGCCAGATGGGCTTGATCCTGGATCGGCACAGTATGCATTCCCGCTACAGCCTGGATACGGCCATTGTGGATCTGAACACCAGACTTAAACCCAGCCTGACGGTCATTGACGCCACCCGCGTGCTTTCCAGCAACGGGCCGGGCGGGCCGGGCGTGGTGCTGACTCCGGGCGAAGTTATCTGTTCCGCCGATCCCGTGGCCGCCGACGCCACGGCCGTGGACTCCTACGAATGGTACGGCCGGAAAATCGCCCCCCGTCAGGTGGGCTATATACGCCAGGCGCATGAACGCGGCCTGGGGCGCATGGATATTGAAAACCTGGATGTCAGAAGAATAACTTTATAATTCCGGGGCGCGGCAGGATGTCGCTCCGATTATAAAACCGGCGGGCCGTTTCAGGACGACCCGCCGGTTTTCATTAAAGGTTGCGCCTTGTTCTACTTAGAGCCGCCGGCCGAGGAAGCCGGCTTGGCAAGGGGAACGTCCGTGCTTTTGAGGGCCTTCAGGGCTTCACGCAGCATGAGCAGGGCCAGAACCACAAGCACCACCGCCAGGACTATCAGGACGTAACTGGGCTTGGGGGCCATGACATGATCCCGGATGAGCATGAACAGGGCGGCTATGGTCGTGATGAGCATGAACCACATGGGATACATGAGCCAGCGGTTGCCGACCTTGAGACCCTTGGCGAGCCAGGTGGCTATGCCCAGCAGAGCCAGGGCGGCCACGAGCTGGTTGGCCGAGCCGAAGATGGGCCAGATCACCGCCCAGACCGGCACGGTGGTTTTGGGCAGGACCAGCACCAGAGCGCAGGCCACGGCGATTACGGTGGCCACGTATTTGTTGATTTTGCCGCCGGAGAACTCCTGAATGTGGTAGCGGGTCAGGCGGGTGGCCGTGTCCAGCGAGGTCAGGAGAAAAGAGTTTACGGCCAGGAGCCCGAGGGAAGTGCCCAGAGCGGGATCAATGCCGATGAGCGAGCCGAATTGGCCGAAACCTCGCGAGTAAGCGCCCATGGGGCCGCCGGCGCCGATCTCGCCCGCGACCATGATGGTGCCGATGGCTATGACGGCGACCA
Organism: Deltaproteobacteria bacterium; assembly: GCA_031275645.1. Taxonomy (GTDB): domain Bacteria; phylum Desulfobacterota; class Desulfovibrionia; order Desulfovibrionales; family Desulfovibrionaceae; genus WRHT01. Next base: position 12,316 of record JAISOL010000033.1, on the reverse strand, counting down.
TGCCTTCCAGCAGCATGGAGCCGTAGCCGACTATGATGCTGTCATGCTCTTTGCGCAACTGCTTGGAGCTGGTGCCGCTGCCCACCATGGAATGGAAGCCGGAAATGGCGCCGCAGGCCACGGTTACGAAGAGTATGGGCCAGAGATACTGCTCCCCGAAGCCTCCTATGCTGCCGGTGAAGGTCTTGAAGGCCGGCAGGATGACCTCGAATTTGGCGGAGCCGAAGAGCATGCCGATGGCGCCGACGATCACCGCGAAATACAGAAAATACGAAGCCAGATAGTCGCGCGGCTGGAGCAGCAGCCAGACCGGCAGGAGCGAGGCCACGATGATGTACCCGACCAGAATCCAGCGCCAGGTTTCCAGGCTGAATTTGAATATTTCAGCCACTCCCGGATTGGTCTTGGCGAACCAACAGGCGCCGAAGACCAGGGGCAGCATGATGATCGTGGAAACTTTGAGCGGGAGGTTGAAGCGGTAGACCATGAGGCCGAAAATAATCGCCAGGGCCATGTAGACCACGGCGGCAAAGGCCACGGCCGGGTCGGCGGCCATGTTCACGGCGGAAAGCTGCAGGAAGACGGCCACAACCAGGATAAGGGTCAGAGTGGAGAAGCTGAGGAAGAGAAAGCCGCCCCGCTCGCCGACCCAGGTCTTGACCACCGAGGAAATGGATTTGCCTTCGTGGCGGATGGAGGCCACCAGGGAGCCGGTGTCGTGCGGCCCGCCCAGAAAAGCGGAACCGAGGACGCACCAGAGATAGGCCGGGAGCCAGCCGAAAACCGAGGCTGCCGTTATGGGCCCCACAATGGGCCCGGCGCCGGCGATGGAGGAGAAGTGGTGCCCCATGAGCACGGCCGGGTGGGCCGGGCAATAGTCCACGCCGTCATACATGGCGTCAGCCGGAGTTTTGCGATCTTTGTCCAGGCCGAAGATTCTGGCCATGAACCCTCCGTAAAACTTGAAAGCCAGGACGAAGAAGACCAGGGCGATGAGGAATAAGATTGCAAGCATATAAGAGCTCCTTTTAAAATATGGTGTGACAGAATTTATGCGCCGTCAATTGTTCCCTCTTTCTCGGGCCGGAGGGCGGGGGCTCCTTTTTTCAGCAGCTCCAGGCCGAGATCCACCAGCCCGGTGAGATCCCGCACCCTGGCATTGGCTTCGCTTCCCGGCCTGTAGGCGTAAAACTCAAGATAACCTCCAAAACCCAGGGTAAAGGCCCGGATGCGCCGATCAGGCCAGGGATCCTCCAGCAGAAAAAGAAAGCGCTGGGTCATGATCTCCGGCAGAGGCCGGCATTCGCGCCAGAGCTTTTCCCTTGCCTCCGCGCTCCTTCCCCCCTCCAGAACAATATAATCCATGGCCTTGAATTCCGCTATCCGCCCCAGAACCCCATCCTTGATAAAATGCTGCAGACGCGAAACCCCGCTAAAAGGGGGAGAACTCCAGGAGGCGAAGCCCCAATGCTCCCAGAATTCACGCAGATCCTTCAAGGCCGCCGAATTCACATGCCAGCCGGACATCGTTTCCACCATTTTCATTTTATATATGCCAGAATCGAAAGCATGGCAACAACTTATAACTATCAGCGGCGGGCGGGGCCTATAGTCCGCTTGTTTCGGCGGGGCGCCTGGGCTATTGTTTCTCCATATTAAAATATTGAGCACGGAGGCGGACATGGCGCAGGCGGAAAAAGTTCTGGTGACCGGCGGGGCCGGCTATATAGGATCGCACGTTTGCAAGGCTCTGGCCGAGGCCGGCTACGAGCCCGTGGTTTACGACAATCTTTCGTCCGGATACGCGGATTTCGCGCTCTGGGGGACTTTTATCCACGGAGACATTCTGGACACGGGCAAATTGCTTGAGGCTATCCGCGAGCATGAGCCCGCGGGCCTTATCCACTTCGCGGCCTGCATTGAAGTGGGCGAATCGGTGAAGGCGCCGGGCAGGTTTTACCGCAACAATGTGGGCGGCACTTTAAGCGTGCTTGAGGCCATGCGCCTCTCCGGGCTGCGCGATCTGGTCGTATCCGGTAGTTGCGCCGTGTACGGCGCGCCGGAAAGCGTGCCCATCCCGGAGCACGCCCCCTTGCGGCCGGTGAGCCCCTATGGGGCTTCCAAGGCCATGATGGAGCGCCTCCTGGACGATTTTGAAGCCGCGCACGGTCTGCATACCGCGGTCATGCGTTATTTCAACGCTTCCGGCGCCGACCCGGAGGGGCGGATCGGCGAGCGCCATGTGCCGGAGACTCACCTTATCCCGCGCGTTTTCATGGCCGCCGCCGGGGAAATCCCCGGCCTCGCGCTTTTCGGCGATGATTACCCCACCCCGGACGGCACCTGCCTGCGGGATTATATCCATGTGAACGATCTGGCCTCGGCGCATATCCTGGCCCTGGAAAAGCTGCGGAGGGGGGCGCGGAACCTGAAAATAAATCTGGGGACGGGGCGGGGGTATTCCGTTCTGGAAATTGTGGCGAAAAGCCGGGAGATTACCGGCAAAAATATACCCTGTACGCTCATGCCCCGCCGTCCCGGAGATTCGCCGGCCCTGGTGGGGAAGGTGGAGAGAGCCGCCGGGGATCTCGGCTGGACGGCCGCTTTTTCCTCTTTGGAGAATATTCTGGGCACGGCCTGGAACTGGTTTGTGCGGGACAGGGAAAGAAGGGAATTTCATCTGCGCCGCGCGCCTTCAATCAGGGCGTAAATTGCTTGTCGGCACATAATTTGCTAATGCTTGCGCATGGACATTTTCGGCTTTGACTCCGCCGGTTTTTTGAGTTTCGTGCTTACCCTCATGCGGGTGAGCGTGCTCATTTTTTTTCTGCCCTTTTTCGGGGGCGACTCCATTCCTCCCCAGGTCAAAGCCGCGCTCTGCCTGGTGCTCTCCCTGGCTATCTGGCCCGCCGGCGCCCTGCCGGGCGAGGTTTTTCCGGCCCATCCTTTTCACCTTGCCCTGATCTTTCTGGGAGAGCTGATTCTGGGCCTGGGCCTGGCTCTTCTGGTCAACTTCGTCTTTGCCGGCATGCAGTTGGGAGCGGAGCTGATCGGCTTTCAGATGGGCTTCAGCATGCTCAGCCTGATGGACCCTTCAAACCCCGGCCAGCAGTTGGTCATCACCTCTTTTCTGGCCCAGATGGTGGCCCTGGCCCTGTTTTTGAGCCTGGACGGGCATCTGCTTCTGCTCAGTTCCCTGCTGGGCAGTTTCAGGCTTATCGGGCCGGGACAGCTTCTGCTGGAAAGCCGCGCCCTGGAGGATATGCTCAAACTGTCCGCCGGCATGTTCGTTCTGGCTGTGAAGGTGGCCGGCCCGGTGCTGGCCTGCCTCTTTCTGGTGGAGTTGGCCCTGGCTCTGATGGCCAGGGTGGCGCCGCAAATGAATCTTCTGGTTTTGGGTTTCCCCATAAAAATAGGCGTGGGCTTTTTCTTCTTCGGAGTGATTTTTTCTCTCATCGGCCTGTATCTGGACGACTTTGTGCGCGGCATCCCTTCCATGTTCAATAACTTCATGCGGGCCGTGAAGGGAGGGTGATATGCCGCAGAAAGACCCGGGCCGCACCGAACGGCCCACCCCCAGGCGTATCCGCCAGGCGCGCGAAAAGGGCAATGTCCCCAAATCGCAGGAGATGGGCACCACCATGACCATGCTGGTGGGAGTCATGGTCACCTTCGCCTGGATTAATTTCATGGGCCGGGAACTCATGAGCCTGTTCCGGCATTATTTCGGTCCGGTGGTGATTTCTTTCGACCCCACCCCCGGCAACACTTACGCCATGTTTTTGACTCTGACCCTGAGTCTTGCCAAAATCATCCTGCCGATCATGCTGGTCGTCGCTCTGGGGGCGTTTCTCATCCAGCGCCTGCAAGTGGGCAAACTCTGGACCTGGACCCCTCTCAAGCCGGATTTGAAGAAGCTGAATCCTCTGAGCGGGATAAGGCGCATGTTTTTTTCTTTGCAGACCTTTACCCGCCTGGGCAAAAGCCTGCTCAAGGCCGTTTTCATAGGTTTCGCTCCCGTTCTGGCGGTCAGGAACGAAATTCCCAATTTCATCACCCTGTATTATGCCGATGCCGCCGGACTGAGCGCCTATATTCTGGGAACCGGCTTCAAGGTGACTCTTTACGCTCTGGTGCCCATGATTATCCTGGCGGTGATCGATCTCGTCTATACCCGCTGGGATTATATAGAACAGCTTAAAATGACCAAAAGCGAGATAAAGGATGAGCAGAGACAGGCGGAAGGAGATCCGCAGATAAAGAGCAGGCTGCGTCAGAAGATGCTCCAGATCGGCAGGCGGCGCATGCTCAAGGAAGTCCCCAGGGCCGATGTGGTCATTACCAACCCCACGCACCTTGCCGTGGCCTTGAAATATGAAGCCGGCGAAGCGCCGGCGCCCATAGTGGTGGCCAAGGGCGCCGACAGAGTCGCCGAAAAGATCAAGGAAATAGCCCGCGCCCATCATGTTCCCATTCGCGAAAACAAGCCTCTGGCCCGCGCCCTGTTCCGGCAGACAGAAGTGGGAGAAATGATCCCCGAGGATCTTTACCAGGCCGTGGCCGCCATTCTGGCCCAACTCTGGAAACAGAAGGGCGCTTCCCGTACGCAATAAACGGGGCTTTCCGGAAGGAAAGGAATTTTTTTCATAAGCGGTGATAGTAATTATTATTGATAATTTGCATTATTATGTTATACGAAATCTAAATTGTCGCTTCTGGAGGCGGGGTAAGTCCGCAAGGGAGGGGATTGTTCCATTTGTCGCTTCGGCCTGAAAACGTGAGGAAGTATTTTTACATAATAGGGTTCAGATTGATTGAAGGAGGTTTTTATGGACGTTGACGTTGCCTTGCTTTCCCGACTGCAATTCGCGGTAGCTGTTTTTTTCCACTTTATTTTTGTGCCCCTGACTCTGGGCCTCTCCGTGCTGCTGGCTGTGATGGAAACGATTTACGTCCGCACAGGCAACGAGCAGTATAAACGCATGACCAAATTCTGGGGCAGGCTTTTTCTCATCAACTTTGCTCTGGGCATTGTGACCGGAATTACCCTGGAATTTCAGTTCGGCACCAACTGGTCGCGTTACGCCGAGTATGTGGGCGACATTTTCGGTTCCCTTCTGGCCATTGAAGCCACAGTGGCCTTTTTTCTGGAATCGACCTTTATTGCCCTGTGGCATTTCGGCTGGGACAAGGTTTCCAAAAGGACGCACCTTGTCTCCATCTGGCTGGTGGCCATAGCCAGCAATCTTTCGGCCCTCTGGATCATTCTGGCCAACGGCTGGATGCAGCACCCGGTGGGCTATCACCTTGTGAACGGCCGGGCCGAGCTGGAAAATTTTTTCGCGGTGCTGACCAACCCTTATGCCTGGGGGCAGTATTTCCACACCCTGTCCGGTGCCTGGATGCTGGGCGGCTTTTTTGTGCTGGGAGTCTCAGCCTGGCATCTCCTGCGCAGGAATGAGACGGATTTTTTCAAGCGCAGCGTGCGCGTGGCCGCCGCCTTCACCCTGATTCTGACCCTGCTGGTGGCCGTATTCGGACACAGCCAGGGAACAAGCGTGGCCGAATACCAGCCGGAGAAGCTGGCGGCCATGGAGGCGCATTGGGAAACGAAATCCGGCGCTCCAATGTACCTGTTGACCTGGCCTGACGAACAAAACAAGCGCAATTATGTGGACATTATTCCCGTTCCCGGGCTCCTGAGCTTTATGGCCTATACCGATTTCGGCGCCGAAGTGAAGGGATTGAACAGCTTTCCGGAAGAAGACCACCCTCCCGTGCTTTTAAGCTTTCTTTCCTTCCGCCTGATGGTGGCTCTGGGGGGGCTTTTCATCCTGCTGGCCCTGCTGGCCTTTTTGTACCGTAAGGATCTGGAGGAGCATCCGCTTGTTTCCCGCCTGCTGGTGTGCAACATCCCCCTGCCCTATCTGGCTCTGGCCGCGGGATGGGCTTTGGCCGAAGTCGGCCGTCAGCCCTGGATTGTTTACAGGCTGATGCGCACGTCCGAGGCCGTTTCGCCCATTCCCGCCTATTCCGTGGGCATTTCCCTGGCGGCTTTCATTGTCGTGTACGCGCTGCTGGGAATTGTGGCCATTTTCCTGCTGCATAAATACGCCACCAGGGGCCCGGCACCCGTTCCCGGCGCGGCGGCTACAGAAGGAGGTAAATAATCATGCCTGAGATAACCATGCTCGAGACAATCTGGTTTGTGCTCTGGGTGCTGCTCTGGGGCGTTTATTTTGTGCTGGACGGCTTCGATCTGGGCATGGGAGTGCTCCTGCCCTTTATTTCCTCCAATGAACAGGAACGCCGGGTGATTTACAACGCCGCCGGCCCCTTCTGGGACGGAAACGAAGTCTGGCTGATCACCGCCGGCGGGGTGACCTTCGCGGCTTTTCCCAAGGCTTACGCCGTCATGTTCAGCGCGCTGTACGCCCCGCTCCTGCTCCTGCTCTTTGCCCTGATCTTCCGCGCCGTATCTTTTGAATACCGCAATAAAGTGGATTCCGACGGCTGGCGCAAGGCCTGGGATCTCTGCCAGTTTCTGGGGAGCCTGCTCCCGGCCCTGCTTCTGGGAGTGGCCTTCGCCAATCTTTTCCAGGGCATCCCCATTGACGGAGAGGGCGTATATCACGGAAATATCCTCAAGCTTCTGAATCCTTACGGGCTTCTGGGCGGAGTGCTTTTCGTGCTCATGTTCGTTTACCACGGCTCCCTGTGGCTGGGGATCAAATCCACAGGCGGGCTGCGGGAGAAGGCCGTCAGGCTGTCCAAATTCATCTGGCTTTTACTGACCCTGGTGGCGGTGCTCTTTCTGGTGGCCAGCTATCTCTTCACCAATCTCTACGACAACATTTTCAAAATGCCGCCGCTGGCGATCTTCCCCGTCCTGGCCGTGGTCTTTCTGCTCGGCTCCAGGGCGGCCCGCGGGTACGCCGCCTGGGCTCTCAACGCCGGCTTTATCCTCTGCGCCACCTTCTTCGGCGTGTTGGGCATATTCCCGGCGATGATCCCCTCCAATATAGACCCGGCGTACAGCATTACCGCCATGAACGCGGCTTCCAGCGAACTGACCCTGACCATCATGCTGGTCGTGGCCCTGATTTGCGTGCCGGTGGTGATTGCCTATCAGACCTGGGTTTATGTGGTTTTCTCGCATAAGGTCACGGAGAAGGAACTGCAAAGCGAAGAGGCTTATTAACCGTTAACGGCCCCGCCGGCGGCCCGGAGCGCGCGCCGGGCCGCCGGGAGGTCACAGCCGCCAGCGTTTTTTCATGAAGGAGAGCTTTTTTCCGGTATGCAAAGCGCCTCCTCCCTCATGTTTGTTAAAGGGATAGAGCGCGATTTCTTTTTCCGAGCATATCCTGTTGTAGGTGGCAAAGTATAATTCGGCGGGACAGACGTCGTCGCGCAGTCCCGCCGAGGCGAAGACCGGACAGCGGATTTTGTCGGCCATATTCATGGTGTCGAAGTAGCTCAGCGTGTCCAGCGTCTCTTCCAGCCTGTCCGGATAGATGCGGAGATAATCCCGTACGGCGGAAAAAACCCCGTAGCCGTGCTCCACGCGTTTTTCGAGATGGCTGAAGCTGGGAACATCCGCCATGACGAAAGCCGGGCGCGGGTCCAGAGCGGCCACGGCCATGCTCAGGCCGCCGCCTTGGCTCGCGCCTTCAAGCGCGATGCGCTCCGCGTCTATTTCCGCGCAGCTTTGCGCGAAATCTATGGCCCTGAGCGCGTCCGCGTACAGGGCGCGGCAGTAATATTCCTCCTTGCGCAACAGACCGCGGCTGAATATGTTTTTTATCTGCCCGCCCGAGTAGAGGGATTGATTGCCGGTTTCCGCGCTCTGATCGCGGCAGTCCACCGAAAGCACGGCGGCGCCCGCCAGAAGCCAGGCCCCGAAATCCCAGGGATGGCCGCGGTTTTCTCCGAAACCGTGGTAGTGAATGACGCAGGGAAATTTTTCGAGATTCAGAAAGGCCGGGAGCAGAAGCCAGCCGCGGATCAGGGTGGAATCAAAGCCGTGGTAGGCGACGTCGTAAACGCTGGCGCAGGTCAGCGGGGTTTCTATTCTGATCCTTTTCGGGCCGAGCGGTGTCTTTCCGGCCTGGGCTATCGTCGAGGCCCAGAAAGCGTCAAAGTCGTCCCCGCGCGTCAGCGGAGGAAGGATTTTTTCCAGTTCCTTTTTCTTTTCTTCCAGGTAAGACATAGCGGCCTCCCCGTCATGCCGAAAGCTTCCGCTTTTTTGCCGCCGGCTGTTAGAGATATGTGGTCTTCAGGCGCAGCAGATGATGTCCCCCGGGTCGTCGCGCAGGTCGCCGCTGGCGTTATTGAGGCAGACGCAGCCCGTGGCCGTGAGGGCCAGGGTGCTCTCCACCCCCAACATGCCGTAGCCCGGAATGGTGATTTTGGGTTCCAGGGCGATGACCATATTTTCCCTGAGCGGTTCCGTGAATTTATCCGCCAGCGCCGGCCATTCGTCCAGGTTCAGCCCCAGGCCGTGCCCGATAAAGGGGACCTGGTTGCCGCCGTGTCCCATGAAGTTCAGGCCGAAACCGCGTTTGGCCGCCATGTCCAGAGCATGCCGGTACAGCTCCTGCGGAATGGCCCCGGGCTTCAGGCGGGAGGCTATTTCGGCCTGTATCTCCAGACAGCAGTCCTGGGCTTTGCGCGCCTGAGCCGGTATTTCCGAGGGCTTTCCGGCAAAATAAAAAGCGGTTTTGTCGCTGTTGTAGCCCTCCAGCACAAAACCCACATCGGTTCCCAGAAAAGTCCCCCTGCTCCAGACCTCTCCGGCGTAACCCATATAGGGAGAGGAGGGGTGCGCGCCCTTCAGCCCCAGCGGCCCGTTGTAATAGCTGGGGTAGGCGCTGTTTTCCCCAACACAGACGCTGCCGAGAAAGCTTTCTTCTCCGGGAGCGGCCATGCGGATGGGGCCGGAATGCCCCAGTTCAAAAAAAATATCCCAGAGCAGTCTGGAGATCTGATAGGCGTTCATATCCGGACGCACGCGCTCGGGAAAAATTTTGCAGAGGGCCGTGTAGTGCCGCTGCCCGGCCAGGCGCAGCTTGGCCAGCTCCCAGTCGGTTTTGACGCCGCGCGTCCTCTCCAGCACATCGTCGGCGGCGACATATTTGAAATCCTGGAAATAACGGCTGAAGTTCAGCCCCAGGCTCCAGGTAAGGCCGTTTTGCTCCAGAGCGAAAGTCCGGGTGAGAGGGCTGCCCCGCTCCTCCAGCAGGCCGGCGATCCGGCTGTAGCTCTTGTAGCTCGCGCTCACGCTGTGCGGGCTCTCCAGCCTGGCCCGCTCGAGGCCCTTGCGCACGGCCAGCACCGGTTCCCCTTCATGGGGTATCCATAGAAGGCCCACAGCCAGGGTGCCGGTGAAATAATAGATATTCAGCCGGGAGAAAATCAGGATTCCGCCGGCTTCCGGATGGAGCTGCCGCAAAAGCTCCAGACATTTGCGCCGCCGCAGGGCCAGTTCTTCCAGGGGAATGACTTCAATGCTGGTAAACATCGCTTTTACTCCTGAATATTTTGAAAATGCTCTCTCCGCAAAACGGTTTGCCCTAAAGCATTTTAACTTTAAGACGCTCACTTAGGCGCTTGACGGCGAAACGAGTTCCGCCCGCGCCTTCGTGGCGGGCGACCGCTTGCGCGGCCGCCGGAGCATTTCGGAAAATGTATATTTTGAATGTTGAAATGCTCTAGCTTAACAGGCCATCATTCCAGGTCTTTCTTGAATTTACAGCTCTTTTCCGGGCAGGCGAGCACAGGGCCGGAGCGGGTATTTTTGCGCACCAGCAGGGGTGAGCCGCAGCCGGGGCAGGTTTCGGCCACAGGGTAGTCCCAGAGGGCGTAGTCGCAGTCAGGGTAGCGGGAGCAGGAATAAAAGATTTTACCCCTGCGGCTGCTTTTTTCCACCATCAGGCCTTCCTTGCATTTGGGGCAGCTCACTCCGGTGGAGAAGGATTCGGTGTGCCGGCAGTCCGGGTAGCCGGAACAGGCGATAAAGCGGCTGCCGGTGCGGGCTTTTTTCAAGACCAGATCCTTGCCGCACAGAGGGCAGGTGCCCATGACTTCCAACTTTTCCGGCTGGCGTTCTTCCACCTGCACCTTCCCCTGCGCGTCGCGGGAAAAATTTTTGGTGCAGCGGCAGTCCGGATAGGCGCTGCAGGCCAGGAAAGGCCCGGCCTTGCCGAATTTGATGAGCATAGGTTTGCCGCATTCCGGGCAGGGCAGGTCGGCGGAAATGCCGCCCTTGACCGAACTCATGTCCTTGCCGGCCTGTTGCAGAGCGGGATTGAACTCGGCGGCGAATCCGTTCAGCAGGCTCACCCAGTCTTGTTCCCCATCCGCCACTTTGTCCAGGGAGTTTTCCATTTGCGCGGTAAAACCTATATCCATAATGCCGCTGAAGTGCTTGTTGAGCTGCTCGCAGACCACGCTCCCCAGATCGGTGGGGATGAAGTGCCTGTCTTCCAGGCGCGCGTAGTCGCGGTCCAGCAGGGTGGAAATTATGCTGGCGTAAGTGGAGGGGCGCCCTATGCCTTTCTCTTCCAGTTCCTTGACCAGGGTGGCTTCGGAATAGCGGGCCGGAGGCTGGGTGAATTTCTGTTCCTTTTCCAGTTTGAGCAGGGTCAGAGCTTGCCCGGCCTCCAGAGGAGGAAGATTGGCGGGGGCTTCGTCCTTCTGCGGGCTCAAGGCCAGGAAACCGGGAAAGAGGATGCGTTCCCCTCTGGCTTTCCAGCTTGTTCCGGCGCAGGCGACCTGGACAACGGTATCTTCCGCCAGGGCGGCGGCCATTTGCGAGGCGGTAAAACGGATCCAGATCAGGCGGTAGATCTGATATTGCTCCGCGCTCAGCCTGTCTTTGACCGAGTCCGGGGAGAGGCGCACATCCACCGGTCTGATGGCTTCATGGGCGTCCTGGGCGCTGGCCTTGCTCTTGAAGTGACGGGGACTGCGGGGATAATAATCCTTGCCCCAGGTCGCCAGAATAAATTCCTTGGCCGCTTTGCGGGCGTCTTCGGAAATGCGCACGGAGTCGGTGCGCATGTAGGTGATCAGCGCCGTCACCCCCTCCTCTCCCCCCAAATCCACTCCTTCATACAGGCGCTGGGCGATGCTCATGGTGCGTTTGGAGGTATAGCCCAGGCGCTGATTGGCGATCTGCTGCAAAGTGGAGGTGATGAAGGGAGGGGGCGGAGATTTTTCCTTTTTTTTGACTTCCAGGCTCTCCACGCCGAAAGCCTGGCCCTGCAGGCGTTTTTCCAGGGCCAAGGCGCTTTTTTCATTGTTTATTTTCGCCTTCTTGCCGTCCACCTTGTGGAGCTCGGCCCGAAAATCCGGCGGGACGCCGGCGGCCAGAGTGGCGTGGAAAGGCCAGTATTCCTCGGGAATAAAGGCCTGACGCTCTTTCTCCCTCTCCACGATCAGGCGCAGGGCCACGGACTGCACCCTTCCGGCGGAAATGCCGCGTTTGACGTTTTTCCAGAGCAGGGGCGAAATCTTGTAGCCCACCAGACGATCCAGCACGCGCCGGGCCTGCTGGGCGTCAAAAAGACAGCGGTCGAGATCGCGGGGATGCGCCAGAGCCTCCCGCACGGCCCCGGCCGTGATTTCATTGAACTGTATACGCCGGATTTCCGCCTTGGTCGCATCCTTGAGCAGTTCGGCCACATGCCAGGCAATGGCTTCGCCTTCGCGATCCGGATCCGGAGCCAGATAGACGGTTTTGGCCTTGGCCGCGGCGGCGCGCAGCTCCTCGACGATTTTTTCCTTGCCTTCGATCACCAGGTATTCCGGGGCATAGCCGTTATCTTCGTCCACCCCCAGAGTCTTGGTGGGCAGATCCCGCACATGGCCGACGCTGGCCTGCACGCTGTAGCCGTTGCCCAAAAATTTCCTTATGGTTTTGACTTTAGCCGGTGACTCCACAATAATTAAATCTTTGGCCATAATCCGATCCTGTTGCAATTTGTGACCGGCTCGCCTCAAGGCGGCCTTTGAGGGAGCGATTCCTTAAAAAACCTCCGCGGTCTCCGCGCGGAGAGCGGGCAAAGCCCGGAAGCCCGGAGAGGAGCCGGGCCGGCTTGTTCAAACTTCGGGCAGTCAGGTGCATATACCCGCTTTCAAAATATTGACAAGGGCAATATGGGGAAAAATCGCGGAAAAGATCTGTTCCGGCTGTGCCAGGGTCATTCTGTTCTTGATTTTTTAGAAAAATTTTAGAAAATATGGCCACGGAGGAATGCATATGCAAACTGAACTGGCTACCTTATGGGATTGTCTGGGGCAAGTACCCGATCCG
>JAISOL010000007.1 GCA_031275645.1 Deltaproteobacteria bacterium | reverse complement strand
GGATCGGGTACTTGCCCCAGACAATCCCATAAGGTAGCCAGTTCAGTTTGCATATGCATTCCTCCGTGGCCATATTTTCTAAAATTTTTCTAAAAAATCAAGAACAGAATGACCCTGCTCCGCGCCCGCGGGCGCGGAAGTCCGCAAGGTTTTTTTCCGCGCGCTTTAAATATCCGATACCAATTTCAAGTCAAAAATATTATCCTCCATAAAAATTCACGGCGCTGAAGTTGTGCTCGCTTCATTGAAGCAGGCGCCGGAGGCGGTTTCGTGCTTTTCGCTCTTTTCGGCCTCACGCCCACGATCCTGTCCGTTCTGGCCGCTGTGTGCAGCGTGCGCCTTGGTCTGTGCGCCCTGCACGGGCAGCTTTTGTATTTTCTCACTCTGCTCGGCTATTCCGTTTTACCGCTCAGCAAGGCCTCCCTCTGGCTGGTCCCCCTGGCTGCCCTGCTTCTGTACTTCTGCGGGTTCATGGCCGCCGTCTTTATGCTGCGCCGGGACTTCAGCCGGCTTGAGGAGGGCCGGACGGGCGTTCTGGGTTGTGCTCTGCTGGTCGGGCTGAATCTCGCCCTGCTCGTTTTTTTGATGCACCACGTTCTTGACCTGATGCGCCTGCGCCTGGACAACCTGGTATCCTTTGACGGCCTTCGCCTCCTGCTCTGGGAGATCAGAATGGGAGCCATAGTTCTGCCCCTCTGGATGATCGTTTTCGGCATTCTGGGCTTCCGTCGTCTGGCGCTGAGCGCTTTTTACGCCGGGCCGGGCCTGTTTTTCAGCGCCTACCTGCTCCTCGCGAACCTGGCGGGAGCGGGGCCTCTGCATATGCCCGCCTCCCTGGCCGCGCTCCTTTCCCTGAACGAACAGCCGACATATCTCATCCTGCCGCCGGGAGCCCTTCTGAGCGGCGCCGCCTGTCTCCTTCCTCTGCCGGCTGCTCTGCTCTGCGGCTTTCTGGGTTCTCTCCTGCTGGAACGCGGGCAGGGGCGCCGCGGGAAGGCTCAGGTCAGGGAGCGGGCTTCACCTCCGGTCAGGGCCGGTTCCGGGCAGATCCTGAAGCCGGCGCATGACCTCCGCCGGAGTGATGGATTCAAGGCATAGCCCCCTCAAGGGGCAGCTTCCCCGGCCATGCAGGGAGCAAGGGCGGCAGGAAAGATCGCTTTCCAGCACGAAATCGTGTTCTCCGGCGGGGAAAAATCCCCACTCCGCCGTGGTGGGACCGAAAAGGGCAAGCACCGGGGTGCGCACGGCCACGGCCAGATGCATGGGCCCGGAATCGCCGGTGACCAGCGCCCGAGCTTCGGCCAGCAGGGCGCACAGCTCGCGCAGGCTGGTGCGGTTGGAGAGATCGCGCGCGTCTCCCGGAAAAATGCCTCCGCCTCTGCCCAACACCAGCCAGTTCAATCCGGCTTGTTCCAGTTCCCGGACGAATACACGCCAGTATTCTTCCGGCCAGGCTTTGCGGCAATGCGTGGCATAGGGATGCAGCGCCACCAGAGGCGAAGGGGCGCGGGCGGAAAAGTTGAAAATTCCCCGCAGGCGGGCCTTGGCCGCGCGGGTTTCTTCAGGGGCAAGGTAAATTTCGGGCAGCAGATCCCCGGGTGAAGGCGCCCGGGGTTCCAGGGCCAGGGCATAACGCTGGGCAACGGAGTGCTCGCGCAGGATAGCGGAATCGGCCGGACTCCGGCGCAACAGAAAGAGCCGCCGGCGCAGGGACATTTTGGGGTAGCGCCGCACCGGGCCCGACCACAGCCCCCCCAGAAGCCGCGAGCGCGGAGTCCCGTGCAGATCCAGAAGCCCCTTGCCCCGGTGGGCCGAGGCGAGTTCACTAAAAAAAGACAACAGGCCGGGCAGGCGCAATTGTTCCTCATTCGGGGAGAGCACGCTCCGCACCGCCGGATTGCGCTCGAAGAGCGGGGCAAAATCAGTCCTGGTCAGTACGGTGAAAAGCCAGCCTTGCCGTTCGTGCCAATAACGCATGGGGCCGCTGGTCAGAGCCACATCTCCCAGTGAGCTCAGGCGATAGAGCAGCCACTCGCGCGGATAATCTTTATGCCCTTTGCCTTCAGCCCTGTTTTCCGGCACCCTGAACCCTGCTCCGTCTTTTCGGGCCCGAGGCCGGCCTCTCCGCCCCAGGCTGCGCGGAAAGCATAAATTGTTTTTTTTTCGGGGTAAAGGGGGTTGTTAAGGCAGGACAGAACACATATATTCGATTCAGTGAAAAAACAACCCATAAAAAACAAGCCGATGCGGGCCGGCCAGATTTTCAGGCGTTACTTTCCGGTTCTCATGCTTGTCCTGCTTGCCGGGGTGCTGGTCTGCGCCACCGCCTACAATTTTACCCGCCTGGGGCCTCTCATGGCGGGCGGCGCTCTTCTTTTGTCCCTGCTCTCCATGTTTGCCGGCATGATTCAGGCGCACTCCTTCTTCCATGAGGAAAAGGAAGACGAATCCTTCCCGCGTCCGGAACCGGATCAATACGTCGGTCTGCTGGGGCAGGCCAGCGACAATTTCACCCTGGCCAGCCTCAGCGCCCTCATGCACGAGGGTCTGGCCCTGTTGCAGCACGGGCGCATCATCTACGCCAATCCCTCCCTGGCTTATATACTCGGCTCGCAGGAAGCCGAACTTCTGGACACCCGCATCAGCTCCTACATCCATCCGGACGATCTCTCCATCCTGCATTTTGAAAACAAGGATCAGAACGCTCCCTACGCCGGGCCTTCCAGAAGCACTCTCCGCCTGAACACCCTTCTGGGCGATACGCGCTGGGTTATTTGCAGCGTGCATAGAACCTTCTGGCAGGGAGAAGAGCTTGTGCTCCTGATCTTCGAGGACATCGGCGTCCTGAAGAGCACGCAGGAATCACTGGAAAAGCAGGAGGAACAGTCCCGCATCCTGCTGGAGCGCACCCCTCTGGGCATAGCCATGTTCGACGCCATGGGCGTGCTCAAACTTTCCAATACCGCCTGGCGTTCGGCCTGGAAAAACGTGATTTCCGCTTCCCGCCGCTTCAACATACTGCAGGATCCCTTCATGCCGGGCTCCAGTGTGGAAAAGACGGTGCGCCAGGCCTTCAACCGGCAGGAATCCAGCGTCAAAAATTACGAGTACAATACTTCCTGGGGAGAAACCCGCTGGCTCAACCTGAATTTCCACCCCATGCTCACCCCTCTGGATCAGCTCATCGGCGTGATCATGATGCAGCACGACATTACCGACTCCATACGTTCCGCCAGACGCGAAAACGAACTCAACGATCAGCTGATCTCTCTGCGCCTGGACGTGGATCAGGCCAGACTGGAGCTGATCCGGACAATGGACAAATCCGGAAACGTTCTTGTCTGTTTTGATGAAAACGGTCTGGTCACCCTCTGGAACAACAGGGCGGAGGAGCGCTTCAACCTGCCCCGGAAAAGGGCTCTGGGCTGCCTCTGCACTCTGCCCATGCTGGGTCTTTACGCCTTCCTTCCTCTGCTGGAAAAAGCCAGGAGCAATCCGGCGGAACGGGGCGGCGTGATAAAAGGCCGGATCACGAGGCGGCTGGATTCCTTCGGTCCCCATTACGAGCGGGCGGAGGTGTCAATATTGCGCATGGGCATGAAAAACGCCTTTATTCTGGTCGTCAGGGATATGACAGGGGAACTTTTCGCCGGCAGCATGTCTTCCCTGCTGGCCGGCCTGGACTCGCTGGAACGGACGCGCCTCCTCTTCTCTTCCCTGCTTGATTTCTCCTCCGCCCCCCCCCGGCTTAAAACCGGGCCGGAGAACGAAAATCTGCTCGCCCGTCTGGCGGAGGCGCCCCCGCCGGTTTCGGAATATCCGCTGCCTCTTCCCGGCAGAAACAGCGGGATCCGGGCGGAAGATCTGCTGAACGGGCTGAAGGAGCATATTCTGGAACGGCACGAATCCCTGAGCGTGCTTGTTGAGGCTGCTTCCCCGGAGGCGATCCTGGACGCGGATCCCTCCCGCTTTGTCCGCGTTCTGGCGGAGCTGGCCGATTTGCTTCTGCGGGGGCGCCCTTCGGGGGGGGAGGCGGAATTGCGGATTTTTCAGGGCCTTGAAGAGGACCGGGCGCTGATCAATCTGTTTTTCCCGGCGGCCCTGCCTGAGAAGCTCCCCCTTCCGGAAATATGGCGGATTTTCGGGAAGCCGGACGCGCGCGCGGGGATTACTGAAATCCTGGGAGGCCCGGATCATCCGGAATTTCCGGCGCGGCCCCTGCGCGAAATTGAGGCGTTACGCGGCATTGCCGGTTTGTACCTTGATTCGCGGAGCAAAGGGGCGGGCGCGGTATGCAGAATCCCCCTGCTCCAGGATTCTTCCGGGTCCGTCCGGCGCGAATAGGCCGGATCTCGCGGATCGCCGGCATGCAAAGCTTCTCTTCCCGCCCCAGCAAAATCCTCATTGTGGATGACGAGAAAGACATCCGTTTTTCTCTGCGCGGCATTCTGGAGGATGAAGGCTATGCCGTGCTGGAGGCGGAAAACGGCGAGGCCGGTCTGGAGCTTCTCCGCCGTAACGACGTTTCCCTGGTTTTTCTGGATATCTGGATGCCGGGCATGGATGGTCCGCAGGCGCTGGAGCGCATACGCGCCCTGAACCCGCAGTTGCCCGTGCTGATGATCTCCGGGCACGCCACCATTGAAACCGCTGTTTCCGCCATCAGGAGCGGGGCGCATGATTTTATTGAAAAGCCGCTCTCCCTGGAAAAAGTTCTCATTTCAGTGGCCAGGGCGCTGGAGTTCAAGGATTTACAGCTTGAAAACCAGGTGCTGCGCCTCTCGCTGCCTGACCGGCGGAGGGAGGAGCTTCTGGGAGAATCCCCGCCCATGCTGGCCTTGCGCAAGCTTATGGACAGAGTCGCTCCCCTGGATACCTGGGTGCTGATTACCGGCGAAAACGGCACAGGAAAGGAAATCGCCAGCCGGCATATCCACAGCCGCAGCCCCAGAGTCGGGCGTCCTCTGGTGGCGGTGAACTGCGCGGCCATCCCTGAAGAACTCATCGAGAGCGAACTTTTCGGACATGAAAAGGGCGCTTTCACCGGCGCGGAAAACGCCCGGCAGGGAAAATTTGAGCTGGCGCATCAGGGAACGCTCTTTCTGGACGAGATAGGCGATATGAGCGTCAAAACCCAGGCCAAAATTCTGCGCATTCTTCAGGAGCAGAGCTTCGAGCGCGTGGGCGGAGGAAAGACCATACGCGTGGACGTGCGCGTAATGGCCGCCACCAACAAAAATCTGGAACAGGCCATAGCCAGGGGCGAATTCCGCGAAGATCTCTATTACCGCCTGCGCGTTTTCCCCCTGCATCTGCCTCCTCTGCGGGACAGGGGTGAAGATATACTGCTCATGCTGGATTACTTCACCGAAACGCTGCAAAAAGACTATGCCCTCAAACCCGTGCGCTTCGATTCCTCGGCCCGGCGGGCCCTGCTGGCCTATGCCTGGCCGGGCAATGTGCGCGAATTGCGCAATTTTGTGGAACGCATGCTGATCATGCACAGCGGAGAAGAAGTCTCCGCCGCCGTTCTTCCTCCGGAAATCACCGGTTGCGCGGCTGTCGCCGTTTACCCGGAAAAAACGCGCGGGAGGGAAGGAGGTTTTTCCGCCGTCCAGGTCGGCGGCGCGGCCGGATTGGCCCCGGAGCTGCTCGCCGCGGATTTCAAAACCGCCTGCTCCGACTTTGAGATTCTCTACCTGAAGGAAAAGCTGCGGGAATTCGGAGGCAATGTCAGCAGAATGGCCGAAGGCATTAAAATGGAACGCAGTCACCTGCACCGTAAGCTGAAAACTCTGGGAATAAAAGACTGAGGCCGCGCGGCCGCCGTATTTCAGGAAAAATTTCCGGCGGAGCTTGCCAAGAGCTGAAAAAAGGCATATAGCAACGACCTCAAAATCATCCCGTCTTTCCGGGAGCGTTGCCTTGCAACGCCAGACCCCCTTGTCTGAACAATCGCCCAGGGTGCCGGCGCGGCCCGCCGGGGACGGCGCGATTGCCGGGAAGAGAAACCATAACCCTGAGGAGTTCTTTATGGCCTATGTAAGCATGAAGCAAATGCTGGAAACCGGCGTGCATTTCGGTCACCAGACCCGCCGCTGGAACCCCAAAATGAAGCCGTATATCTTTGGAGCGCGTAACGGCATTCATATCATCGATCTCCAGCAGACCGTCAAATTGTACCGTCTGGCCCACGACAAGGTGGTGGACGCGGTGGCCGGCGGAGGCAAAGTAATCTTCATCGGCACCAAGCGCCAGGCCCAGGAAGCCGTCGCTTCCGAAGCCTCCCGCGCCGGACAGTTCTATGTGACCAATCGCTGGATGGGCGGCACTCTGACCAATTTTTCCACCATTCAGAAAAGCATTGAGCGCATGAAAAAGCTTGAAGCCATGTTTGAGGACGGCAGCGTGAACCGCTACCAGAAAAAGGAAGTGCTCATGCTCCAGAGGGAGTTGGATAAACTGCGCCTGGTTCTGGGAGGCATCCGGAACATGGACAGGCTCCCCCAGCTGGCGTTCATCATTGACCCGCAGCGGGAGAGCATTTCCGTCAGTGAATGCCGCAAGCTCGGCATTCCCATTGTGGCCGTGACCGATACCAACTGCGATCCCGATGTGATCGATTACATTATTCCGGGCAATGACGACGCCATACGCGCCATCAAACTTTTTGTGGGCGCCATCGCCGAAGCCTGTCTTGAAGGCGAGGCCGCGGGCAGGGATAAACCCGGACAAGGCGAGGATTTTTCGCTTCCTGAGGAAAGCGGGGCGGCTAAAGAAGAAAGGACGGCGGTTGACCTGGATATGTCCGGCGCCGAATTTGCCGTTGAAGGGGCATAGGGCGTTTCACGCGTGAAAGGAGAAGAACATGGAAATTTCCGCCAGGCTTGTTAAAGAACTTCGTGACCGCACCAACGCGGGAATGATGGATTGCAAAAAAGCCCTGCAGGAATGCGCGGGCGATATGGAGGCGGCCGTTGACTGGCTGCGCCAGAAAGGGCTTTCCAAGGCCGCCAGGAAAGCCGGGCGCGCCACCGGTGAAGGGCTGGTCGCGAGCAGACTGGCCGGGGACAACGCTTCCGCCGCCATAGTGGAAGTGATGTGCGAAACCGATTTCGTCTCACGCGGAGAGCAGTTCAGGCGCTTCGCCGCTTCCGTCGCGGAGGCGGTTTTCACCCGCAAGCCGGAGAGTCACGCCGCTCTTCTCTCTCTGCTGGGAGACGGACTGAACAATCAGATAGCCACTCTGGGCGAAAACATGTCCATAGGCCGTCATGCCTTTCTGGAAGTCAGCGCCGCTGCCGGTCTTGTTTCCTGCTACATTCACTCCAACGGAAAAATAGGCGTGCTGGTGGAACTGGCCTGCGAAAACCAGGAAAGCGCCAAAAAGCCGGAACTTCAGGAATTGGGCAAAAACATCGCCATGCAGGTGGCCGCGGCCAATCCGGCCGCTCTGGACAAAGAAAGCCTGGATCCCGCCCTGGTGGAGCGCGAGCGCGCGGTCTACCGCCAGAAAACCTTGGATGAAGGCAAACCCGCCAATATTGTGGACAAGATCGTTGACGGCCGGATCAACAAGTTTTACCAGGAAGTCTGTCTCCTGAATCAGGCCTATATTCGCGACGACAAGCTGAGCGTGAACGATGTGGTCAACGCCTGCGCCAAAGCGCTGGCGGACAAGATCGCGGTCAGGCGCTTCGTTCGCTTTCAGCTCGGCGAAAGCTCCCCTGCCTGATTCCGGCCGGGCGCCTCAAGGCAGAGCGTGGAAAAGCTTGTTATCAGGGGCGGCAGGCCCCTGCGCGGTAAAATTGAGATCAGCGGCTCCAAGAACGCGGCTCTGCCCATCATGCTGGCCTGCATCCTGGTGGACGGGCCGGTGCTTTACCGGAATGTCCCACGTCTGCGGGATATTTTCACCACCCTCAAACTCCTCCGGATTCTGGGCTGTTCCGCGGCCTTCACGGATGAGGCCGGGCATGAGGTGGCTGCCGAAGCGGGCGCCCTCATGCCCGAAGCTCCTTATGATCTGGTGTGCACCATGCGCGCCTCGGTGCTGGTGCTGGGACCGCTCCTGGCCCGCCTCGGACGGGCCAAGGTCGCTCTGCCCGGCGGTTGCGCCATCGGAGCCAGGCCGGTGGATCTGCACCTGAAGGCTCTGGAGCGCATGGGGGCGCGTTTTGATCTGGACTCCGGCTATATTGTCGGTACTTGCGCGGAGTTGCGCGGCGCGGACATAACCTTTGATTTTCCCACAGTGGGAGGGACGGAAAACCTGCTCATGGCCGCGAGCCTGGCCCGGGGAGAGACTATTCTGCGCAACGCGGCGCGCGAACCGGAAATAAGCGATCTGGTGAATTTTTTGTGCGCCTGCGGAGCCGAAATTTCAGGAGAGGGCTCCGACACCCTGCATGTGCGGGGAGTCAGCAGCCTGCGCGGCTGCGCTTACTCCATCATGCCGGATCGCATTGAGGCCGGAACCTTCCTGACCGCCGCCGCCATCACCGGGGGGGAACTGTTTCTGGAGAATTGCCCGGCGGAGGCTCTCAACGCCGTAATCTCCAAGCTGGAAAGCATGGGAGTGGGCTTCGAGCGCAACCCGGAGGGCCTGCGCGTCAGAAGCGGCGCTTCCCTGAAAAGCGCCGGCGTGACCACCAGACCCTATCCCGGTTTTCCCACGGACATGCAGGCGCAGATCATGGCCCTCATGACCAGGGCCGAAGGTTCCAGCACGGTGGAGGAAACCATCTTTGAAAATCGCTTCATGCATGTGCCGGAACTGGGCCGCATGGGAGCGGATATTGAACTTTCCGGGTCAAGGGCCGTGATCAGGGGAGGCAGGCCCCTGATCGGCGCTCCGGTCATGGCTTCGGATCTGCGAGCCAGCGCTTCTCTGGTTCTGGCCGGGCTGGCGGCCCAGGGCGAAACCCAGGTGCGGCGCATCTACCATCTGGATCGCGGCTATGAACACATTGAGCACAAGCTGAACGCGGTGGGCGCGGATATAACGCGCCTGGAAGATCGCTGAAAATGACTTTACAGGCTTCTTTTCAGGCTCCTTTTCCGCTCGTGTCCGCGCTTGCCTTCCGGGGCCATTTTCACCAGGCGCGGCTCGAAGCGGGCCAGTATATCCACAAGGTCGCTCTGCGCGGCCATCACTTCGTGAATATTCTTGTAGGCCATGGGAGCCTCGTCCAGGCCGCCGGAGATTAGTTCCACTCCGCGTTCCTGAAGATAGGCCAGGGCCTCGTTCTCGTTCAGCGTCCTGAAGGCCTCTGTGCGGCTCATGAGCCTGCCCGCTCCGTGAGAGCAGGAGTTGAGCGAGGCCCCGTTGCCCCTGCCGCGCACCACAAAGCCCGGATCTCCCATAGAGCCGGGGATAATGCCCTGAACGCCGCTCCCCGCGGGCGTGGCTCCTTTACGGTGCACGATAACGGTTTCAGCCCCGTGTTCTTCCCTCCAGGCAAAGTTGTGGTGGTTTTCCACATGGGTCAGAGCCTCCGCGCCGAGGTCGCGCAACACATGGGCATGAATCAGTTCGTGGTTGGCGGAGGCATACCTCCCCATAAGCTCCATAGCCGCCCAGTATTCCCGGCCGGCCTCTCCGTCGAGGTCAAGCCACGCGAGATGCCTGAGCTCCCGCGGCAGCGCCGGGCGTAAACTCATGGCCAGTCCGCTGTAATGCCCGGCCACGCTTTCGCCTGTCCCCCGGCTTCCGGAATGGCTCAAAAGAGCCAGGTACACACCCTGTTCCAGATACACCCCTCCGAGTTCCGCCGGAGCGTCCAGGTGAAGCTCGCCGAATTCCGCGAAGTGGTTTCCGCCGCCGCTGGAGCCGAGCTGTTTCCAGGCTTTGTCCTTGTTCGCTCTGGTGGGGGCGGTGATTGTCCAGTCTTCATCCATCACGGCGTGCTCGCGGCGTTCTCCGCGTTCAAATCCGGCTCCCACGCCGAAGCGCGTTTCCCGCTCAAGCGCGTTGATCAGCCCGGCCCGGCGTGAAGCCAGGGCGGCCACCGGCATATCAAGCACAGACAGACGCATGCGGCAGGCTATATCCACGCCGACGGCATAAGGAATGACGGCGTTCCTCACCGCCAGCACGCCGCCTATGGGCAGGCCGTAACCGGTGTGCGCGTCGGGCATGAGCGCGCCGCGCACGGCGGCCGGCAGGGAACAGGCGTCCTCCATCTGCCGGATGGCGGAATCTTCCACTCGCGCCTCTCCCCACCGCCGCCAGGGGGCGGGGGTTTCGCGCGGCGTAAAGCGCGCGCCGCCCGGAAAGAACTCCCGCATCACTTGCGCCAGCGGCCCCAGAACGGCGTCAGCCGTCATGCTCGCCGGAGACTCGCACATCGCGCGCAGGGCCTCGCGCAGGGTCTCGGCACAGGCGCCGTTCGCCAGAGCGACATTGACCAGCTTCATGGCCAGGGGCATGATCCGTTTTTCGTTGGGAATCCCCAGCGCGTTCATTTCTTTTGCGGTAATCATCGTGCGTCTCCATGCCGGGGAGCTTTCCGCTCCAGGGTAACGCGCACCCCTCGTACAGGGTCGGGCGCGAGGTCGATTTTGATTTCCATAAAGCGCGCAATCACATCAAGGCAGGTCCGCGCGTGCGGCGTTATCCGTTTCGCGACGAAAGCGCCTCCGCCGGCGAGGGCCAGAGGCACCAGAAGCTGATCCGCAAGATGCTCTTCCACCGGAGCTTCGCTCTTCATGAAAACGAGCGCCCGCTTGCACGCCTGGCGGGCCACTTTTTCCGCTGTCCGCCCCCGCCAGCCGCATTCGCCGAACACTGTCGCCGATTCTCCGCGGCGCACGGTGACAAGCACCGCATTGCCCGAGCCGGATGGAGAGGCCGCCGAACACAAGCTGTTTTCACAGCGGATATTTTCCGCGGTCAATCCCAGCGGTTCGTAGCGTTCCGCCAGCAGTACGGTTGTTTCCCGCTCGACAATTCCCTCCGGAAGATTGTGCCCGTAAATGACCGCTTCTGCTCCGGAAAACTCTTCCGCCTCCTGCCGCTGAAACGGCGTCAGCACGGCTGCCGGGGTAATGTTCACAGTCACGCTGCCGCCGCCCGTATCCATGTAGCCTACCCTGTCCATACGCGCCGTTGCTTGAGGCCCCAGCCTGGCAAGCTGCGGGAACAGGGTGTCGCGCATGAATTCAAAAGGCGGGGCGTAGGGCACATGGGTGCCGCCGGTAACGGTAATTTCCGAAGGAGTTTCCCCAAGCAGCAGGGGCGGCACGACAGCTTGCAGGACAAGCGTCACGCTCCCCCCTGTTCCCACCTGGAACTGATACTCCCCGGGCCGGACGGCGCCGGGAGAAAACTCCAGTTCCACAGAATTTACCGCATCGCCTTCCACCTTTGCGCCGCAGATGGTTTGAACGGCCCGGACGCAGGTAAGATGCTGGCGTTTCAGTCCGGGTTTCGGGCGCCTGGCCCTGATGTTGGTCATCCGGAAGGGTTTGCCCAGAGCCGCGGACAAGGCGAGCGAGGCGCGCAGCACCTGCCCGCCGCCTTCGCCCATGCCGCCGTCTATAACTATGCGCGTGTTCATGGCTTTCCTTTATTCTTTCGCCCCCGGCCCCGCAGGCCGCCTTTTGCCTGCGGGGCGCGACATGCCCTCAAGGGTGCTTTCCATATAGCACAGCGCGTGCCAAAGTGGGTATATTCCATAATACATTGTTTTTATTTTATTTAATCTTTCAGGCTTGCAATTCTCTCCGCCAGTGTGCTAGTGAACAGGATAATATTTTATAAAAGTGAATAAAATATGAAACGAAATACTGTCGTCATAGGCATGTTGGGTTCGACCCTTGACCGGGGAGCGACTCCGCAACGTTGGGAATATTGGCGGCCGACCGTGTCCCTCGGGCAGCACGAGGACTTGCGGGTCGACCGGCTGGAGCTTTTATACAGCGGGGTCCACAAAAACATCGCCGATGTGGTCATCGGCGATCTGGCCCAGGTCTCGCCGGAAACATCGGTGCAAAGGCATTTGTTCGAGTTACAGAATCCGTGGGACTTTGAGGAGGTCTACGCGGCTCTTTATGATTTCGCCCACAGCTATCCGTTTGATCCCGAGCATGAGGACTACCTTGTCCACATCACCACCGGGACGCATGTCATCCAGATATGCCTTTTCCTGCTTATCGAGTCGCGCCACATCCCCGCCCGGCTCATTCAGACCGGTCCCCTGCCCAAAAGGGAGCAGAAGTTTTCCGGGGAGTACGGGATCATAGATCTGGACCTCTCCCGTTACGACAAGATAGCCGAACGCTTCCGCCGCCAGGCCGAGGTGGGCGCCTTCTTTTTGAAGTCGGGCATAGAGACCCGCAACGCGCCGTTCAATGCCATGATCGAACGTATCGAGAAAGTCGGGACGGAGTCCGCGGAGCCCATTCTGCTGATCGGGCCGACAGGGTCGGGTAAATCACGTCTTGCGGGGCTCATTTACGAGCTGCGCAAGCGCCGCCGTCTTGTGCGGGGCGAGTTTGTGGCCGTGAACTGCGCGACTCTGCGCGGCGATGCGGCCATGTCCGCCTTGTTCGGGCACAAAAAAGGCGCCTTTACGGGCGCCTTGGCCGACAGAACCGGGCTTTTGCGCCAGGCGGACGGCGGAGTGCTGTTCCTTGACGAGGCGGGAGAACTCGGGAACGACGAGCAGGCCATGCTGCTGCGGGCCGTTGAGGAAAAACGCTTCTACCCTTTGGGCGCGGACACGGAAATGGGCAGTGATTTTCAACTGATCTGCGGAACCAACCGTTCTCTGGACGAGCTGGCCGCAAAGGGGAAATTCAGGGAAGACCTGCTGGCCCGCATCAACTTGTGGACGTTCCGCCTGCCCGGTCTGGCCGAACGCCCGGAAGACGTGGAGCCCAACCTGGAGTATGAACTGGAGCGGTTCGCGGAGAAGACGGGGCGGCGCGTCCGCTTCAACCGGGAGGCAAAGGAATTGTTCCTGCGTCTTGCCACCGGAGGGGATGCGATCTGGCGCGGCAATTTCCGCGATCTCTCGGCCGCGGTCATGCGCATGGGAACGCTTGCCGGAGAAAGCCGCATTGATTCGGACATAGTGCGCGAGGAGTGGGCGCGTCTGGAGCGGGGCTGGAAAGAACTCGCGGGCAAGGACTCCGCCCCCGGAAATGAAGATGCGGATCTGTTGCGGGAGGCGCTCGGAGAAAAAGCCGTCTCGCTGGACCTCTTCGAGGCCGCGCAACTGGCTTGCGTCATCCGCGAATGCCGCAAGGCGCGCACTCTCTCCGAAGCGGGCCGCCGCCTGTTCGCCGAATCGCGGAAAGCCAGGCAACGCCCCAACGACGCGGACCGGCTGCGCAAGTATCTTGCCCGGTTCGGGCTCGCCTGGCGCGAAATTACTCAACTTCCAGAACGGCTGACAAGCGGGCGTTGATATCTTCGAGAAAATCCGCCCGCACGGAGCAGGCAACGGAAAAGGGACGCGCCCGCCAGTCAATGGAGCGCAATTGCGAAAGCAGTAACGTGCCGCATACCGGCAAGCCTTCCGGCAGACGGATTTCATGGGGCAATCCTTTTTGCGGCGTCGTTATGGGCACAACCCAGCAAAATCCCGTGTGCGCGTTGAAGATAGCGGCCGACACAACCAGCACGGGGCGATAGCCCCTTTGTTCATGGCCGAGGACGGGATCAAGGTCGAGTTTGAGGATTTGCCCTTGTTTCGGCGCTGTTGGCGTATCTTTTACCACAGCTCTTCACCCTGCGGCCCGCCGAAATCCACTGCGGGGTGATCCGCCGGGGAAGCGAAAGAGTCAAGTATGTCCGCCAGAGTGTACCTTCTGCCTCTGGAGACCGCTTTCTTCACCAGGAGCCCTTCTTCGGACGGGATAAGCTCAAGCGCGTCTCCGGCCTTGATGTCCATGCTGTCCGCAATCCCGCGCGGAATACGAAATCCCAGGCTGTTACCCCATTTGCTGATCTGGACATGCCGCATAACGCCCTCCTGTGTATAATTTTGTATATCCAAAAAGGCGTGCTGTCAATTTGAGGATGTGATTTTTTCAGCTTGAGGAGAGAAAGCAATAATGCCGCATAGCTGTCCCCCGGCGAGGCATCCGCTAAATCCTGTCCGAACAATGGGGACCACCTCTGGTGACGCTGCTCGCCCGTGGCTTGGGAGAAATAACCGGCAGTCGCCAGAGCTTCGTAGAAAAATAGGCTTTTACGCCACCGTTGTCGCGTGGCACATAGGCACAGCAGGATCATTCGGTTTTTGACTTTTTAGAAAAGTTTTAGAAACTACGGTCACGGAGGAATGCATATGCAAACTGAACTGGCCACCTTATGGGATTGTCTGGGGCAAATACCCGATCCGAGAAACCTTTCGGGACGTCGCTTTTCATTGCAAAGTATTTTGGCACTGATAATAGCCGGACTTTTATGTGGAAAATTGTCCTTTCTCTGGAAAGCCGTATGACCCGCAGCCTGCTGGTTCAGTTCTTCTTGTGTGAAAATTGTTTCCACATGGTAAAATATTATGTCATTACATTATATTTTCTTGACCAGGCCAATAAATTCATCCATCTGATATGCTCCATCTATCCTCAGATCCTTATTCTGGAAAACCATAAAATACCTGAAGCGTTCACCTGCCTTGTTCATCCATGTACGTCCAAGGTTAAGTTTTTGCACGCTGTCCGAATTATCTCTATCGTCACCTTTTGTTTCTATGATCAGCAGGTTTCCGCTTTTAGTCATAACGATGAAATCAGGATAATGATTTATAAATCCATTGATATGGAATGAATAGTTCTTTCTCTCCGTAACGCGATGCCACCATGATACATTATCAAGAGCCGCCACGGAAGCGATAACGCTGTGTTCAAAGGCATTCATAGCTCCTTCGGAGTCGTATAGAGACTTTTCCAAAGCTCCGCCGGTTTCGGTCGGAGAAATAAAGGCGGGAAATTTGTAGGCGGGACTGCAAACAATATCGCCGGTATCAAGCATTTTTCTGAACAGGTCTTCACGATGCTTATCCAGCAAATTCTCTATCTTGTCTTGAATTTTACGCGCATAGAGAGGCAGAGCGTTGCCCAGAGCGGCAAACGCGTCCGCGTCCATCTCGTTGACTATACGCAAGACATATTCTTGAAGGTCACGGCTGTTAACCACTTCCATTTGCCTTGCCTGATCCAGCCTGTCCGCCAAATGCTCCGCCCACATTTTTTTCTGTTTATCCGCTGGCTTACTG
Organism: Deltaproteobacteria bacterium; assembly: GCA_031275645.1. Classification (GTDB taxonomy): domain Bacteria; phylum Desulfobacterota; class Desulfovibrionia; order Desulfovibrionales; family Desulfovibrionaceae; genus WRHT01. Next base: position 5,430 of record JAISOL010000007.1, on the reverse strand, counting down.
GCGATAAGCTCTCTGATATACTTGCTGTCGGCTTCGGAAACTTTCTGGTATTTCGGGCTGTCTCCGCTTCGGGAAACGTCAACCGCGTAAATGTCGCCGCCCGACAGGTTAAAATTGATTTCCGTATCTTTTTTCTGAAGTGAAAAGCCATGAGAAAGCGCCGCCTTGTCGAGAAGGACATTTTCAGCCTTCAGCAACAGGCTGTCGGCATTGATTTTAAGAAAAAACTGCGGCAGCAGAAGGTTTTTAACTACAGGCTCATATTCTTCACGCAGGGGAAAACGATTCATCCTGGCCCCCAATTCCCCGGAAAGGAGACCGTCATTTCCGGCGGCTTCAGCTTCCAGTTCATAGGCTTCACTCTGTTCTTCGGCCTGTTGTATCATTTCATTCACATTTGAGGCCGCTTGACCGCATTCGGATACATTGCCGGAAAGCTGTCGCCCGATGGATTCAGCGTCAATATCTTCTTCATTTTCATCCGTCTTGGTAATATCATCGAATGTAAGTTGGGTATGGCTGAAATTGCTTGGAGGAGCCTGCTCCTCGAATTGCGCGACGCGCATATCCATCTTGCTGAAACCGGCATTGTTCAACCCCGCTACAACACTGCTCAATGTGCGCATAAAATCATTTGAGCAAGTTAGGACAAAAGACCTGTTCAATAATTGTTGTTCGTATTTTTGCGCATAGGGCAGACGAAGTATGCGCCCGACGATTTGTTCAACATCCACAGGAGATGATTTGTTGGCAAGCGTCGCCAAAATATAGGCGAAAGGACAGTCCCACCCTTCTTTCAGGGCATTGACGGTGATAATATAACGTATTTTACAAGTTTCTCCGAGCAGGTCTATATTTTTTATTTCGTTGATTTCAGATGTTTTTATAGCAATTTCTTCGGGAGCTATTCCGATTCTGATCAGAGTTTCTTTGATTTTCTGAAATGTGGCCGCGTCATCATTGTTTTTTGGTTCCGCCTGAAACAAGACTATGGGGCGAATGCGCTTGCCGCCGGACTCGCGGTGCGCCTTGGCTTGGGCTTCAATTTGTCCGCGCAACTGAATGGCGTCCCGGACAACATCGTTTTTACCGTATCGGTTGTAAACAATGACGGGCAGCTTGACCATGCTCGCCTTCTTCAGTTCAAGCGCGTCCACGATGGAGACAAGATTGCTCTTGTCTCTCGGCGTCGCCGTCAAATCCAGCACAAGGGAAGGGTTGAGATTGCGCAACATCTCCACGCTCAGGCATGACTGGGCATTATGGCTCTCGTCCACAACCACTATCGGCGAAAGCCGGTTCAAGGTCTGAATCAGGGCTGTTTCATCAACGCCGTCTATGAGCGTTTCCGGCGAAGGAAATTCTTTTGCGAATTCAGCGAGGCCGCTGTTCTGCCTGTAAACAAGGCGCCCTTCCTTTTTGTTGCTGCGGATGGAGTCGTAACTGAAAATACAGACGGATAGCTGCTCGCGTACTATGGGAGGGCTGAAATTCTGGGCGGCAAGCAACTGTTCCTTGGTGTAAACTTCCACGCGGCCGCGAAAATCGCGCTCCAGACGTTGCCGGTACGGATGCGCCGGGTCGGAAAGATTGCGGATGGTCTGCTCCAGGATGGCGTTGGACGGCACCAGCCAGACGACGGCTTTCGGTTTGGCAAGCGGCAGAGCGTCCACAATGACTTTCACGGAGGCGCAGGCAAGGAATGTCTTGCCGCCGCCTGTGGGCACCTTGAGGCAAATGTGCGGAACGCCCCTGATGGTGTCCTGATATGGCGGCATGGCGTCGGAAGGCAGACCGAGGTTAAGCCAATGTTCACGATAGGCTTTGCTTATGCTTCCTGTCCGGTTCAGCAGGTCCAGATAAGCGGAAAGCTCGCGGAGCGATTTGCGCTGATAGCTGTTGAGTTCCACGTCATCTCCCTTAGAGCCTGGCAATATCGCGGGGAATCTTTTTGAAGACGATGTTGTGCCGTTCCAATTCATGGTCGCTGAGCGTGTTCATGTCGGCATATATGAGATACGCGTCCGCTTTGGACTGTATTCGCTCAAGAAAAGCATGGTCAAGCGTTGTGATGGAATCGCGCTCATAGAAAAAATAATAGGCGGTATTGTTACGCAGACCGAGCAAAAACGATTCCACTTCAGCCGTGTCGGGCAACGGGGTTTTTGTTTCCATAAACCAGACATATTCCCGAATTTTCAATATCGGCAGGTTTTCATTGAGAAATTTGTTTTCCAGCAAAAGCGGCTCGCCAAGCTCGTAAAAGCTGAAAGAGCCGCCTGTTCCTTCAACATCGGCATAGCCGTCAATGACGCGGCGGACACGCTCGGCGGTGACGCTTTCCGCATAATCCATCATTTCCACCAAAATAAATTTGCGGTTGCCGCCGTCCTGCTTGTTGAGGTTGAGTACGGCATGAGCGGTGGTGCCGGAACCGGCGAAAGAGTCAAGAATGATAGAAGCGTCGTCTGTGGCGATTTGCAAAACGCGCTCAAGCAGGCGCATCGGTTTTGGAGTGTCAAAAACAGCTTGGCCGTCAAAAACAGCTTTGAGTTCTTTTGACGCTTCATCAGTATGACCAACTTCCACATACGGCCAAAGGTTCGTGACCATGCGGTTTTCAACCGTATCTAGATGACGTTTACAGGCTATTCCGCCTTTCCCCTTGTTCGTGAAATAGAGAACAGGCCAGATGCCGTCATCATAGCGTTTTCGAGTTTGCTCTTTTATCTCTTCAAAGGGACGGGCCAACACGATCGCGTCAATAGTCAACGGGACTTTATCAGGCACGGTTCCACAGACGGCGGTTCGTTTGGCATAATCATCCAGCGGGCGAAGCTCATATTCCGCCCATTCCCGCATGAAGGACAACATCTGCTCCTGACCGTACGTCCAACACCTGCCTGTTGTCGGATACAGCAATTTTCCGGTTATGGGATGCTGAATAGCATAGACCATTCCCGGATGTGTCGCGGCCCCTGGGGCGCTGGCATCGCCTGATTTCCATAGCCTCGGGTCATTGTCCGGGCTTTTATATCGCGCGTCCATTGCCGCCGTGCGCTCAAGCCTGCCGGGCTGCCAACCAGGAACTTTACTATAAACAAGAATAGAGTCTGTTTCTGTGGGAATGCCCTTGGAGTCATTGCGCGGCGAATAGGTGCGCTGCCACACGATGTTTGCGACAAAAGAGCGTGGGCCGTAAATTTCATCGCAAAGCAGCTTCAGATTGTACAATTCATTGTTCTCAATGCTGATAAAAATTGCACCATCGTCATCCAGCAGTCGTTGCAACAATCTCAATCTTGGATACATCATACACAGCCATTTATCATGGCGGCTCAAATCCTCGCCTTCCTTACCCACAACCTCACCAAGCCATTTTTTAATCCTTGGATCATTCACGTTATCGTTGTACACCCAACCTTCATTGCCTGTATTGTACGGCGGATCTATGTAAATACACTTCACGCGGCCTTCGTATTGCGGCAGAAGAGCCTTGAGGGCTTCCAGATTGTCGCCCCGAATGATTTTGTTGCCGCCCTGAATTTCCGGGCCGCTTTCTCCGTTTCCCCTGTAGGTATAGCGGTGTTCCAGCACCCGATAGGGCACGTCAAGATGGTGGTTCACCACCTTGTCTTTGCCGATCCATTCCAGCGTGGGCATCCGGGTTTCTCCTTTTGAGAAGGCATATCCCAATGCGGCGGAAAAGGCAAAATGAGGCTGAATGGAAACTCAAAGCCTTCTCCGGCCTGGGCGGCCTGAAGTCCGCTATGTCAATTCGGACTCACCTTGACAGGATTGTGGAATCCCTTACTATAAAATAAAAAGGAATCCTTACCTGACAAGGAGAGGCCATGCTCGCCAAAGTAACCAGCAAAAATCAGCTTACTCTGCCCAAATCCGTCCTGCAACAGATAGGAAGAGTGGAATATTTCGACATTCAGGCCGAAGGAGGAAAAATCGTCCTTACTCCCGTGCGACTCCATTCCGCCGAAAAAATACGCCGGAAGCTTGAAGACTTGGGGATTACGGAAAGTGACATAACCGATGCCGTTTCTTTTGCGAGACAGAGATAATGCGAATCTTACGGGTTGTACTTGATACCAACTGTCTTGTTTCCGCTCTGTTATTCAACAACGCGCGGCTGTCCCCGCTCCGGGAATACTGGAAGGCGGGAAAGTTCATCCCCTTGGCTTGCAAGAAAACAGCGGAAGAACTCATCCGTGTGCTTGCCTATCCCAAATTTCAACTGACAGGGGATGAAATTAAAGAATTGTTGGGAGAGATTCTTCCTTTTCTGGAAATCCACGAACTTGAGGGGGAGCATACGGCAATAGAAAGTCTGCGGGATGATTCCGATGCTGTTTTCATCCATCTGGCACTACAGTCAAAAGCGGATTTTTTTGTTTCCGGAGACGCGGATATTCTTGCCTTGCGCAATAGCATTTCCGGACCCACCATCATCAAACCAGCCGATTTTCTACTTTCCCTGAAAAGCGGCACAGGAGCGGCGCAAAATTCCGCTTAAACAGAAAAAGGACTTGCGGCGTCACCGTAAGTCCTTGCGATTTCTGGACGGAAAACCTCATCCAGGCGGGCATGAAAACAGGGGAGCCGTATGGACGGCTCCATATCGGAACCGTCAACCGGGAGGAGGAATAAGCATGGGCTATCGTTCTGAAGTGGGCTTGTGCCTGGACGCAGCAGGGGAAAAGACTCTGGCGGAAGCTCTGCAAAACCTGGAAACGCACAATGAACACGCCGGAAGCATCCGGGAACTGTTTGCATCCGCAGAAAGAAAACAGGATGAGGACTCCGGCGCTGCCGCCTACTATTGGGACTGGCTCAAATGGTATCAGGACTATCCGGATGTGGTTTTTGCGGAATCCTTCCTGGAAAGCCTGGAAAATGACGATTACCTGTTCATCCGCGTCGGGAAATCCGATGCTGATACCGAATACCGGGGAGAATTCTGGGAAAATCCTCTGGGTATGTGTCTGGTGCGGGGCATCGCCTTTGATTGATCCCTGTTGCCTTTTTCCTCTAAGCAGTATATTCATATGAATACAAAGAATACAAGGAGGCAAATCATGTCAACCACCATACGACTTTCCCAGGAAGCTGAATCGCGGTTAAATTTTCTGGCTGCCAGCACGGGCCGTACAAAAACGTACTACCTCCGTGAAATAATAGAGAAAGGTCTTGATGACATGGAAGATTACTATCTTGCCTCCAATGTGTTGGAAAAAGTGCGGAAAGACGAGGAATCTGTCCATACTTCCAAAGAAGTGAGGAAAGAACTTGATCTGGGCGATTAACTATACGGATTCAGCGCGCAAAGAACTCCGCAAGCTGGATCGGCAGCAAGCCTCCCGTATTCTTGATTTCATGGATAAGCGCATAGCCGTATTGGAGAATCCAAGAGTACAC